>JANNFZ010000378.1:0-3837 GCA_031380375.1 Hyphomicrobiales bacterium | reverse complement strand
AATCAAGACGGAGGGACCGATGCCGCGCCTCTTCACCGGACTGGAAATTCCAGCCGAAATCGCCCTCGACTTGCAGATCATGCAAGGTGGCATTCCCGGAGCCCGCTGGCTCGACCCCGCCAACTTCCACCTGACACTCCGGTTCATCGGCGACATTGATGCGGGGTTGGCCCGCGAAGTGGCGCTCGAACTTGATGGCGTTCAATCGAGACCTTTGCAATTGACGTTGAAGGGCATGGGCCTGTTCGGCGGCAACAAACCCCATTCGATTTATGCGGGTGTGGCGGAAAACGCCGAACTGCGCCGTCTCCATGATGCCCATGAACGCCTGTGCCAGGTCCTGGGCCTTGGCCCCGAAGGCCGAAAATTCACGCCCCATGTCACGCTGGCGCGCTTGAAGGACCCTGACCCCCGGGCCCTGCAGCGCTGGGTCGAAGTCCATAATCTCTACCGCAGCAGCACCTTTGAAGTGCCGCGCTTTGTGTTGTTTTCATCAAGGCCCCTCAAGGGCGGCGGACCCTATGCCGTGGAAGAAGCTTATCCGTTGGCACAATTTGCAGGAGTGATGTGAATGGCCGACCGTTTGCAGGGGGCGGCGCGCATCAAGGCCGTGCAAGAGCTTGACGGCTGGAGCGATGTTTCGGGCCGTGACGCCATCACCAAGACCTTCCGCTTCAAGAATTTCCGTGAGGCCTTTGCCTTTATGACGGAAGCCGCCCTGGTGGCCGAGAAAATGGACCATCACCCCGAATGGTTCAACGTCTATGGCCGGGTGGAGGTGACCCTGACCACCCATGCAGCGCAAGGACTGACGGCACTCGACATCACTCTGGCCCAGAAAATGGATGAGATTGCAGCGGGTTAACGCTTCTCAAAAATGACAGGCCGGTAACTTGACGATGGCCCCCGGCGCACCCATATTCGCTGCATCTCTTGGAGGGAACAATGGCTGAACTTCGTTATCCAATCCGCAACGCGACGACCACCCAAACGGGCGTCGATGCCGGGCTTCGCGCCTATATGCTGGGCGTTTACAATTACATGGCGCTGGGCATCGCCGGCACGGCGGTCCTCATTCTCGCCGCCTTCACCATTCCGGCCTTTGGCGCTGTCACCAATGTCCTGGCTTTCCCGGCCATGCTGGCAGTGCTTGGTCTCGGCTGGTTTGGCCCGCGCATGGTATTCAATGGCAGTGTGGCCAAGGCCCATGCGGTTTACTGGGCCTATGTAGCGGCCTGGGGCCTTGGCATTGCACCGATCGTGCAGCGCTATCTCGGCGTTGATCCGAGCATGGTGATGACGGCCTTCCTCACAACGTCCATCACCTTTGGTGGCATGAGCCTTTGGGGATACACCTCGAAGAAGGATCTGACAGGCATGGGTGCGACCGTGGGCATGATCATGTTTGGTCTGCTCGTCGCCGCCCTTGTCAACCTGGTTGTCTCGCTCTTCGTGGGCTTCACTTCGGGTGGTTATATGTTTTCACTTTTGATCTCGGCTGCCTTCGTGGTGCTTGTGGCACTCCTCACGGCTTGGGAAACCCAGATGGTGAAGGAACTCTACAACGCTGGTGATTCGGCCGACACTGCCACCCAGAAGTCGATTTTCGGTGCCTTTGCCCTCTATGGCAGCTTCGTGTCGATCTTCGTCAACCTGCTGCAGATCTTCGGCTTCCTCGGCGGCAGCAGCGAGTAACCTCACAATCGTTCAAAGACACGGCCCCGGTCAGAAATGGCCGGGGTCTTTCTTTAACATTCCGCGAGCCTTGGCTTTTTCGCCAGCACTTTGAGCACCTGCGCCAGTTCCTGGCCGCGCTTCAAGATAAGACCTCCTTGGGCGATCACCGCATAGAGGCCCTGTTTGCGGGCCAGCGCCGGTGTCTTCACAATGCGATAGAGCGGCTGTTCCGAAGCCCGGCGAAACACCGAGAAGCAGGCGGTGTCCCCGCTGAACTCCATGGCGTAGTCGCGCCATTCGCCCTCGGCCACATGGTGCCCATAGAGATTGAGAATGTCGGTCAGCTCGGACCTTGTGAAGGCCACGGTTTTCGGGGCGGGATGGGGAAAGCGAATGACCTCGCCCGCCGCCGTCCCGCCGGACCTTTGTTCGACACTGGCATCCACTTCCATGGGGAAATCCTAAACACCTGTCATGTGTTCTTCTCTTTGCGTCTGCACAAACTGATTTGCAAGGGTGCCTAAATTCCCTGCTTTCGCCGCAATTGTACCAAGCCTTCGTCACGATGCAGGAGCAATTTTTCATTGTTGCCTCGACAGCCCGGCTGGATGGACCCTCGGTTCCAAGCCCCCCAGCCCCCCGACGCTCCTTGTGTCCGGCCGGGCCCCCTTTTTGTCTGTCAAGTGTAGGCGTTTCAGCGGCCGGTTTTCCGGCCGCATTTTTTTGTGGGCGGCCAAGGCTTGACGCCGGCCCGCACAAGACCATATGCGCCGTGAACGCAATTGAGGATGACCATGGCGACGGCTGCGAAGAAGAAAACCTCATCACCCGCAACGCCGGGTGAACCCCAGGCCTTTCAGGCCGAGGTGGCGAAGCTCCTGCAACTCATGGTGCATTCGGTCTATTCCGACCGTGATGTTTTTCTGCGTGAGCTGATTTCCAATGCCTCGGACGCCCTCGACAAGCTGCGCTATGAAGCCATTGCGTTGCCTGCCCTGCTCGAACAGGACCCGAGCCTGGAAATCACCCTGACAACAGACAAGCACGCCAAGACCCTGACCATCGCCGACACTGGCATTGGCATGTCAGCGGAGGAACTGGCTTCCAACCTTGGCACCATCGCCCGTTCCGGCACGGAAAGTTTCATGGCCCGCGCCAAGGATGCGCCTTCGCTCATCGGCCAGTTCGGCGTGGGTTTCTACGCCGCTTTTATGGTGGCGGAGAACGTCGAAGTATTTTCGCGGCCCCCTGGCGAAACGACAGCTTATCTTTGGACTTCTGATGGCCTTGGCACCTTCACCATCACGGAAGCGGGCGAGCGTCCGCGCGGCACGACAATCGTCTTGCATCTCAAACCTGATAGCCTGGACTATCTTGAGGATTGGAAGCTCGAACAGGTCGTCCACGCCTATTCCGACCACATCGCCCATCCCATTCATTTGGCATTGGACAAGGATACGCGCCGCCAGTTGAATTCAGGCAGCGCCATCTGGACCAGGTCCAAATCCGACGTCACGGCAGAACAGCACAAGGAGTTCTTTGCGAGCCTCAACATGGGAAGTGGCGACCCGGCGCTGACCATCCATTACCGCGCCGAGGGACGGCAGGAATACAATGTGCTTTTGTATGTGCCGGGCGAAAAACCCTTTGACCTTTATGATCCCGAACGCAAGGGCCGCCAGAAACTCTATGTGCGCCGGGTCTTCATCGCCGATGACGTGGCACTGCTGCCGCCCTATCTGCGCTTCATCCGTGGCGTGATTGACTCGAGCGACATGCCGCTCAATCTCTCGCGCGAAATGTTGCAGAACAATCCCGACGTGGCCTCGATCAGAAAGGCCGTGACCAACCGTGTTCTGGCCGAGCTCAAAAAATGCGCCGAGACTGACGAAACGACTTTCACGAAAATCTGGACGGAATTTGCCCCCGTCATCAAGGAGGGGCTCTATGAGGACATGGAGCGCCGCGATGCGCTCTTTGACATTGCCCGTTTCAAGTCCACGAAGGCGGAAGCCACAACTCTGCGCGACTATGTCAAGGGCCTCAAGGAAAACCAAACGGCGATTTACTATCTCACGACCGAAGACGCGGCCAAAGCTTTGGCCAGCCCGCAACTCGAAGGCTACAAGGCCCGCGACATTGAAGTGCTGCTGCTGACCG
>JANNFZ010000359.1:0-1798 GCA_031380375.1 Hyphomicrobiales bacterium | reverse complement strand
CATCTTGCCGATCTCGTCGAGGATTTTGGCGGCAGCTATGTGTTGACACTTGTGGCTTACAACGCAGGGCCGCGCCGCGCCAAAGAATGGGTGCAAGAATATGGCGACTTGCGCTCCGACAAGGTGGACCCGATCGATTGGGTTGAGTCCATTCCGTTCCAGGAAACACGGCAATATGTGCAGAAGGTTTTGCAGAACCTGCACATCTATCGCTCGCGGCTTGCCCCAAAAACCGTGCGCGCCATGTCGGCAGATTTGCGCCGTGGTTCGCCATCGGAACTGACAGTCGCCTCAACATCGGCTCCGCCGGAGCGTGACTGTTCCGGGGGCTCAATCGTGGGTCTGATCCGCGGCTGCGATTAGCGTATGAGCAGCAGTTTCTATTGCACGGCAAAGGACGGCACCCGCCTTCACGCCCTGCACTGGGGACCGCATGACGCAAGCGCAACACCCCTGCTCTGCCTGCCGGGCCTCACCCGAAATGGCCGGGATTTCGAGCCTGTAGCTACTGAATTTTCGTCCATGCGTTCCGTCATTGCCGTCGATTTACGGGGACGTGGCAAGTCTGGCCATGCCGACCCCGCAACCTATCGCCCCGATGTCGAACTCGCCGATACAATCACGCTGCTGGATCGTTTGAGAATCGAACGTGTCGCTGTGTTGGGCACATCGCGCGGCGGCATTGTGGGAGTGTTGATGGCCAACCTGCACCCAAATCGCATTGCCGGACTTTTCCTTGTCGATGTTGGCGCAAAACTCGAACCCGAAGGCCTGCTGCGCATTGCCGGGTATCTCGGCAAGCCGACCCAATTTGTATCTTGGAGTGAGGCGGCGGTGGCGCTGAAGAAAAGTTCCCATGGGTTTGATGGGGTCGATGATGCCACTTGGCAAGCTGCGGCACGGCGCATCTATGTCGAGCGTAACGGCACAATCCAACCCGACTATGACATGGGTCTTGCGTCCAATTTTCCAAGTGCTGCGGATATCAACGAAGGCAAGATTGCCGATCTTTGGCCGCTGGTGCCGGCGCTGACAAAAATCCCGCTCGGCCTGTTGCGCGGAAGCGGCTCCGATTTGCTGTCACAAACGACCGTGCAAAAAATGAAAGAGGCACTTCCACATTTGCTTCACGCCAAAGTGCCGGGGCGCGGCCATGTGCCGTTTCTCGATGAACCAGAGTCAATTGCGGCCATCAGAGAATGGCTGGGGCAAGTAGGATGAACGCGTTCAAATTGCTCGGGTTATTTTTGGCTGTGGCAATTCCCCACCCCTTCTTCTCCCCAAAAATTGGGGAGGGGTGAGGCGTTGTTCACCCCTCCCAGCTTTGCGGGGAGGGGTCGGGGGTGGGGCCAATCGTCGAACCAACTGTTAAATCTTCCGCCGCGTCCGCGTGCCCGACAGGCCTTCGCCCTTGCGGTTCTTCAATCCGCCGCTGCCGTATTGCTTGGTGAACTCTGCTTCCTTGCCGTCGCCCAGCAGTTGCGGCCACCGCCTGATGCAGCACCGGCGTGAACGGCCCAGTTGTCATGCGCTCCGGCTTAAACCAAGGGAGAACTAAGCCGCGGTGAAAGCGAAATCGACCCTCCCGGCGAGCAACGCGCAGACGTCACGGCTTTGGCAGATCGCCGACATCATTTGCCAAAGGCCGGTCTTGCAAGTGATGCCAGTTAGCGCGACACTATGTCTCAACAGGCCGGTCATCCGGTGGATGTCGGTTAAAGCTACTGACGCAAGAAGTGGCATTGAACATGTTCGTCAACCGATGGGAGGACTTCGATGATCAAGAAACTTGCTCGAC
>JANNFZ010000282.1:0-1596 GCA_031380375.1 Hyphomicrobiales bacterium | reverse complement strand
GCACGAAAGCCACATGGTCAGGATGCTCGTTGTATGCCGTGTAGCCTGCCCGGTCCTCGAACTCGAAGCTGAAACCGAACGCATAATCATTCTTGGGGCTGATCTGCCTGTATCTCTCCAATTTTTTGACACTCGGGATGGCGGCGAGAATGTCCGCTGTCGCAAGGAACTTCCGCTCGGCGTCGGAACCGGCAGCGTGTTTCAGGCGAAAAGCAACAGTGTGGCGGATCATCTCATGTTCCTTCGATCAGCGTTCGCCCTTGCGATAGGGCACCATGAGGGCGCGTGGATAGCTGGCGCGGCGCGACATGACAATGAGCGCCAGGATCGACATCACAAAGGGCAGCATGAGAAAGACTTGATAGGGCACGAAGCCTCCCGCCAATTGCTGCAAGCGCAGTTGATAGGCATCGAACAGGCCAAACAGCACGGCGCCCAGCAACGCCTTGCCGGGCCGCCATGAACCGAAAACCACAAGCGCTATGCACACCCAACCCCGGCCATTGACCATGTCGAAAAAGAAGGAATTGAAGGCAGAGAGAGTAAGGAAGCTGCCGCCAATGCCCATCAACGAGCTTCCCGCCATGACGGCACCGACCCTGACAGCGGTGACGCTGATGCCCTGCGCTTCAACGGCTGCGGGGTTTTCGCCAACCGTGCGCAGTGCCAGGCCAAGTGGTGTACGATTGAGAAACCACGCCACAACAAAGACCGCAAAGAACGCCAGATAGGTCAGCGGCGTTTGTCGGAACAGCGCCTCGCCGATCACCGGAATGTCCGAAACCACCGGCACACTATAGGGCTGGAAAGCCTCAATCTTGGGCGGCGAGGTCACTTCGGGGAAAACAATGCGATAGGTGAAATAGGACAGTGACGTGGCGAGCAACGTGATGCCGATACCTGTCACATGTTGCGAGAGCCCAAGGGGTACCACGAGGAACGCATGCAATGCGCCAAACGCCGCCCCTGCCATTGCCGCAACCAAAACCCCGAGCCACAGGTCGCCACCCTGATAGACTGTGAGCCAGCCTGCAAAAGCGCCGACTGTCATGATGCCTTCGATGCCGAGATTGAGAACACCGGCGCGCTCGCAAACCAACTCACCCAATGTCGCGAAAATCAGCGGCGAGGCAATGCGGATGGCGGCGGCCCAGAGCGATGCGGTGAAAAGAATGGCGATGGCGTCCACGTTCACCTCCAGCGCAGGCGCCAGCGCGTCAACATGACGGCGGTGACCATGGCGAGAAGCGAGACCGCCACCATGACATGGGCAATGTAACTGGGAACCCCGGCGCTGCGGCTCATGGCATCGGCACCAACAAAGACAGCCGCCACGAAAATCGCTGCGGCAATGACGCCGATGGGATGCAAGAGCGCCAGCATGGCGACCACGATGCCAGTGTAGCCAAAGCCCGGTGACAGATCGAGCGTGAGGTTGCCCTTGAGGCCGGTGACCTCAGACATTCCGGCAAGGCCCGCCAGGCCACCGGAGAGCAGGGCGGTTTTTGCAAGCACGCGATTAACGGGGATGCCCGCAAAAGATGCGGCCTTTGGATTGTGGCCAACAGCGCGCATTTCATAACCCAGCGTGGATTT
>JANNFZ010000258.1:0-1633 GCA_031380375.1 Hyphomicrobiales bacterium | reverse complement strand
TCATTGCCGCTGATGCGGTCCACGCACTGGGGGCGTTTCATTTCAACTTGATCCGGCAGGCCTTTGTCACGTTCCTGCTCGCGGTTATCGTCGTCGCAACGGGTACGTGGGCTGGGCAAACCGCCACCACGATTGCCGTTCTCGCCGTGTCAGGTGTCACCGGCATACTGGTCGGGGACACGTTGAATTTTGCCGCTGTCGGCCGCATTGGGCCACGACGCGCCGGCGCAATTTTCGCGTTGAATGCCCCCATGGCTGCAATTCTCGGCTGGATTGTGCTGGGCGAGGTCTTGGCTTTGCAGGCCATGGTTGGCATTTGCATCACGGCTTTGGGCGTGGCGGTTGCCATCCTCGGCCGCCCGCAGGCCAATACGCACACGTTGGAAGCATTGAAAGGGACCATCCTGGCGGGGGTTTTGTTCGGTCTCGGGGCGGCCCTTGGCCAGGCGAGCGGCTCGCTGATTGCACGGCCTGTCATGACCGGTGGAATGGACCCCTATCTGGCATCGCTGTTCCGGGTTGGTGCATCGGGCCTTGCAATGGGCATTCTTGCCGTGACCAACTTTGCACCTCCAAGACCCAAAACAGTCTCACGCAACGCATTGCTCCTGACCGGAGCCACGGCAATCATCGGATTGCTGATCGGCATGACACTGTTTCTCTATGCCCTGCAGGGATCGCAAACCGGAATTATTGCCACCTTGTCGGCGACCTCACCGATCATCATTCTCCCACTGCTTTGGTTGCGCACTGGACAGCGCCCTACTGCCTTGAGTTTTGCCGGTGCTGCATTGGCCATAGCCGGGTTAGCTTTGATCTTTTTGCGGTAATTAAAGGACGTTTCGTCAGGAAACGGTTCGACTTCAGCGGCTGGCCGGAATGTTTTGACTTTGCATGCAAAAGTGCTAACGCCACGCCAGACATGCCCCGGACGAGGCGAGTGAGCCCCGGGCACTTGACATTCCTCCCCTCGCCAGATCGGTATCCCCAGACTCTCATGAGTTTTTCAACGCTCGGATTGAGCCCCAAAGTTCTCGAAGCCGTCACACAGGCTGGCTACACCACGCCGACGCCCATTCAGGCCGAAGCCATTCCCCACGCGCTGGCCCGGCGCGACGTTTTGGGCCTCGCCCAGACCGGATCCGGCAAGACGGCGGCCTTCGTGCTGCCCATGTTGACGCTCCTTGAAAAAGGCCGGGCCCGGGCCCGCATGCCGCGCACCCTCATACTTGAACCGACGCGGGAATTGGCAGTGCAGGTGCAAGACACATTCGAATCGCTTGGCCGCCAGCACAAGCTGTACATTGCGCTGCTCATCGGCGGTGTGGCCTTCGACCCGCAGGCTGCCAAGATTGATCGTGGTGCCGATGTGGTGATTGCAACGCCGGGACGCTTGCTCGACCATTTCGAGCGCGGCAAACTACTTCTGACCGGTGTTGAATTGCTGGTCATCGACGAGGCCGACCGCATGCTCGACATGGGCTTCATTCCCGATATCGAACGCATCTGCAAGCTCCTGCCCTTTACGCGGCAAACCCTGTTTTTCTCGGCCACCATGCCTTCGGAAATCCAGCGCCTCACAGCGCAATTCCTGCACAATCCGGTTCAGGTTGAAACCTCGGTCGTCAGTTCC
>JANNFZ010000247.1:0-2620 GCA_031380375.1 Hyphomicrobiales bacterium | reverse complement strand
CATCAAGGCCATTGGTTTTGTCGGCGAAAGCCGCACGGGTTCGATGATCATGCGCCAGGGGGCCGATACGCTGAAGCGGGTCCACTTTGAGCTTGGCGGCAAAAATCCGGTGATCGTGTTTGCCGACGCCGATCTGGAACGGGCCGCCGACGCTGCGGTGTTCATGATCTACTCTTTGAACGGTGAGCGTTGCACGTCGTCATCGCGGTTGCTGGTGGAGGCATCGGTCTACGATCATTTCACGGCGCTGGTTGCGGCAAAAGCCAAGCGCATCAAGATCGGCCATCCGCTTGACCCCGAAACTGTTGTCGGGCCACTGATCCACCCTGAACATGAGAAGAAGGTGCTGGAATATATCGCAATCGGCAAGGCTGAAGGTGCTGTGGTTGCGGCAGGCGGCGGAAAATTCGCTGGCCCAGGTGGTGGCTGTTACGTGAGCCCCACGCTGTTTACCAAGGCCCACAACAAAATGCGCATCGCCCAGGAGGAAATCTTCGGCCCGGTGCTCACGGCAATTCCGTTCACGGATGAAGCCGATGCGCTGGCGCTGGCCAATGATGTGCAATACGGCCTGACAGGATATGTGTGGACGTCCGATGTGACACGGGCCTTCCGCTTCTCGGACGGGCTTGAAGCCGGCATGATCTGGATCAATTCAGAAAACGTCCGGCATTTGCCGGCACCCTTTGGTGGCGTGAAAAATTCCGGCATCGGGCGCGATGGCGGTGACTGGTCTTTCGATTTCTACATGGAGACCAAGAACGTCGCCTTTGCCACCAGGCCCCATGCAATCCAGAAACTCGGAGGCTGAAGCCCATGCCTGTGCCGAAACCAAACCTCTATCCCGACTTCAATGTGGTGCGTTTGAGCCATGTCGAGCTGGTGGTGACTGACCTTGCGAAATCGCGCAGCTTCTGGGTGGACACACTTGGTTTGCAAGTCACCGGCGAAGACAAAGCCCGCATCTATCTGCGCGCCATGGAGGAGCGCGGGCACCACTGCATCATTCTGAGCAAGGGCGATGCGCCGGTGGTGCGTGTGTTGGGCTTCAAGGTCTATGCCGAGCAGGACCTCGACAAGGCAAAGCTGTGGTTTGAGGACCGGGGGCAGAAAACCGAATGGGTGAAGCGGCCGCATCAAGGCCGCACGCTTCTGACCCGCGACCCGCACGGCGTGCCGCTGGAATTCTATGCCAGCATGGACAAGCTCAATCCCGTTCACCAGCAGTACAAGCTCTATCGTGGCGTGAAGCCGTTGCGTATTGACCACTTCAATTGCTTCTCGGAGGACGTCGATGCTGCCGTTGCGTTTTACAATGCCATGGGTTTCCGGGTCACCGAATACACCGAAGACGCGGAGTCGAAAAAACTCTGGGCGGCGTGGCTGCACCGCAAAGGCGGCGTCCATGACATGGCCTTCACCAATGGCCGGGGACCACGCCTGCACCACGTCGCCTTCTGGGTGCCGACGCCCCTGAACATCATCGACCTGCTTGATCTCATGGCGACCACTGGCTATGTCAAAAACATTGAACGGGGACCTGGCCGCCACGGCATTTCCAACGCGTTCTTTCTCTATATCCGTGATCCCGATGGCCACCGCATCGAAATTTATTGTTCCGACTACCAAACGGTCGATCCCGATCTTGAGCCAATCAAATGGGATTTGAAGGATCCGCAACGCCAGACGTTGTGGGGAGCAGCAGCACCCAAGTCATGGTTTGAAGAAGGCAGCCTGTTTGAAGGTGTGGCACCGCGTGAAGCCATTCTCAAGGCCCAACCGATTGTGGCACCGTGATGGACCAAGACGCTTTCCGCCGCTGGAGTCATAAAGCCGCCGACTGGGGTGCGGACTACCGTGCGGCTTTGCGCGATCTGCCGGTGCGGGCGCAGACCAAGCCGGGTGCCGTGTTCAATGGGCTTCCGCACGACGCGCCAGAACAGCCGGAAATGATGGACGCGATTTTCCGGGACTTTGAAAATCTCATTGTGCCCGGCATGACACATTGGCAGCACCCGCGGTTCTTTGCCTATTTTCCGGCAAATGCAGCACCGGCTTCCGTCATTGCTGAACAGCTTGTAGCGGCCATGGCGGCACAATGCATGCTCTGGCAAACGTCGCCTGCCGCCACGGAACTTGAAACCCGTGTGCTCGACTGGTTGCGCCGCGCCCTTGGTCTGCCGGATGGATTTTCCGGTGTCATCCACGATTCAGCTTCGTCGGCAACACTCGCTGCTGTGCTGGTGATGCGCGAACGCGCCAGCAATTGGCAAGGCAACAAGGCGGGGCTTTCGGGCCAGAAGCATTTACGCATTTATTGTTCGGGCCAGGTTCACACATCAATCGACCGTGCCATCTGGGTGTCGGGCATTGGCCAAGACAATCTTGTGCGCGTTGCCGTTGCTGGTGAATTGCGCGGTATGGATGCCGCAGCGCTGGAAGCGGCCATCGTCACCGACAAGCAGGCGGGCTTTCTGCCGGCCGGGATCATCGCCAGCGTTGGCGGCACCAGTGTGGGGGGGACCGACGACATAAAGGCGGTTTGCGCTGTGGCGGCACGGCACAAGCTCTTTGTCCACGTTGATGCGGCCTGGGCCGGTTCGGCGATGATCTGCCCGGA
>JANNFZ010000311.1:0-2320 GCA_031380375.1 Hyphomicrobiales bacterium | reverse complement strand
CGGCCATCGGCCAAACGCCGGGCTTCCAGATTGGTTGAATCAATGCGCTCGAAATGCCGGACTGGAATCACGCGGCTAAAGCAGCGACTTGGCCGCAGCTTCGGCCAGTGTAATCAGTGGTTGGCTGATCAGCACAAAGCCAAGGGCAAAGGCACCTGCCGCATAGGACACAGCCTTGATTTCGCCATCCAGCGCGTCAAAGCCCGCTGCCGGTTCATCAAAATAAATCGTCTTGATGATGCGGAGGTAATAAAAGGCCCCAACCACGCTGGCAACAACGCCGATGATGGCAAGGAGATAGAGCCCGGCCTTAACGGCGGCCATGAACACAAAGAGCTTGCCGAAGAAGCCGGCCAGCGGCGGTATGCCGGCCAGTGAAAACATCAGCATGGACAGCACGAATGCGAGGCCCTTGTTGGTGCGCGACAGGCCGGCAAGGTCGGCAATCGTCTCGACCTGCTGGCCTTGACGGCGCATGGCGAGCACGCAGGCAAACACGCCGAGTGTGGTCACGACATAGATCAACATGTAAACGACAACGCCCTGCACGCCCTCCGGACTGCCGGATGCAAGCCCCACCAGCGCATAGCCCATGTGGCCGATCGACGAATAGGCGAGCAGGCGCTTGATGTTGCTCTGACCGATGGCAGCGAAGGCACCCAGCACCATGGAAGCTATGGACACAAATATCAGGATCTGCTGCCAGTCAGCGGCAACGCCCGCGAAAGGCCCCATCATTGTTCTCACAAAAAGCCCCATGGCAGCGACCTTGGGCGCTGCCGCGAAAAACGCCGTGACCGGCGTTGGTGCACCTTCATAGACATCGGGCGTCCACATGTGGAAAGGCACAGCCGACACCTTGAAGGCGAGGCCCGCCATGATGAACACCAGCCCGAATACAATGCCAAGGCTTGAGCCTGAGGCCTGCAATGCCGCCGCGATCACCGGGAATTGCGTTGAGCCAGTGAAGCCATAGACCAGCGATGCCCCATAGAGCAGCATGCCCGACGACAATGCGCCGAGAACAAAATACTTGAGGCCCGCTTCCGACGACTTGGCATCATCCCGCTTGATGGCGGCGATCACATAGAGCGACAGCGATTGCAGTTCGAGGCCCATGTAGAGTGTTATGAGGTCATTGGCCGAAATCATCAGCAACATGCCAAGCGTGGCCAGCAGGATGAGTATCGAATACTCGAACTTGGCCATGTCGTTGCGCAGCAGGAAACGATGCGACAGCACGATTGCAACAGCTGACCCTATAATTGCCAGCGATTTCATGGTGCGGGCAAAATCATCGACCACAAAGCCGCCGCCAAATGCGGTGACCTTGCCTTCACCGGAAACCCACCAAACCATCAGCAGCGTAATGGCCAACAGCGCAACGGCAAGACTTGTCACCAACCGGAAGGCATCCCGCCTGGCGAAGACACCGAGCATGAGGGCAGCGAGCACGCCGATGGCCAACAGGATTTCGGGCAGCGCCGCAACACCGTCGACGTTTTGGGCCAATGAGAGAATGGGGTTCATGGGGTCACTTCATCGTCAACGTGATGATGTCCGTGGCGTTGGCGGCCAATTGCACGGACTTGAGAAGGTTTTCGACGGAGGCCGCCACGGTATCGAGGACAGGTGCGGGATAGACTCCAAAGAGCAATGTCAGCACAACAAGAGGTGCCAAACACGCCAATTCACGGGGCGTCATGTCGGGCAGCCATTTGAGATTGGCCTTCTCGAGCGAACCAAAGATAACGCGGCGATAGAGCCACAGCGCATAACAGGCAGACAGGATCACGCCCATTGTCGCAAAGAAGGCAACCCAGGTGTTGCCCTGGAAGGCACCGATGAGCGTCAGGAATTCACCGACAAAGCCGGATGTGCCCGGCAACCCCACATTGGCCATGGTGAAGAGCATGAACACCGCCGCATAGAGCGGCATGCGGTGGACGAGGCCGCCATAGGCCGTGATCTCGCGGGTGTGCATGCGGTCATAGACGACACCAACACAGAGGAAGAGTGCACCCGAGACGAGGCCATGGCTGACCATCTGGAACATGGCGCCGTCAATGCCCTGCCGTGTCATCGAAAAAATGCCCATGGTGACAAAGCCCATGTGGGCGACCGAGGAATAGGCGATGAGCTTCTTCATGTCCTCCTGCATCAACGCCACAAGCGAGGTGTAGACGATGGCGACGATGGAAAGGACATAGACAAAGCTCTGGAAATAGAGGCTGGCATCCGGGAACATCGGCAGCGAGAAGCGCAGGAACCCGTAGCCACCCATTTTCAAAAGGATCGCCGCAAGGATAACCGAACCCGC
>JANNFZ010000181.1:0-3451 GCA_031380375.1 Hyphomicrobiales bacterium | reverse complement strand
TCTTCAGGTTCAAGTTGCTTCTTGGAAATTATTCCGAAGGAACGCCTTGTTTAGAGTACGGCACTACAATCAGGATTTCGCCCTGCTGCACCCGTTTCAGAAAAAGATAAAGCCTGCGCTGCATTTATTTTTACCTGTGTTGTTACCCTAGAAGCAAAAGATGGTGGCACAACCTACAAGGCGCTTGTCATCCATGGCAGCCCACAACAAATGAAAATGCACGAAGACATGGGCTTCAATGACGGCTGGGGAACATGCCTGACGCAAATGATTGAGCTGTTAAAAAGTTTGTAATCAAAACTTTTCCCCAGAGATATTGGCTCCACTCATCACTGATCTGATTCATTTTCGCCCTTGGTCCTTTGTGGGCTGTAAACTGCGTCCTTAGCAAAGTGGCTGCGGATATTAGAGATAGTGAGCACTGAATCATTGAGCGATTACTGGCCCAATCAGAATTTTGGAGTGGCCGAATAGGAAAAATTGACTCTCTTAAGTAGATGGCTTTTCATTTTGAAAGTCATAGGGTTCTGAATAGCTTGCCAACCCACACGCTCAAAGAATTGTATTTTTACCAACCGTGGGTTGATGGCGGAGGGGGAGGGATTCGAACCCCCGGGAGGCTTGCACCCCCAACGGTTTTCAAGACCGCCGCGATCGACCACTCTGCCACCCCTCCGGAAGGTCGGGCTTTGTCGAAGCGGGCTCGATCTAGCACGCCGCAGGACAATGGCAAGCCCAACCGGATCGGGTTGACGGGGAGGCGAGGGTTCAGTGGAGGGGGCAGGGGTGGAAATACCTCAGCACACAGTTGCCCGAAGCCTCAGTTCAATTCCACGGTTTCGGCTGTTCCTTCAATAATCATTTTGACTGGCCCGCCGGATGCAGACCTTCGCAACTGGCCCATCCGGCCATCGCTGCAAGCAAGGGTGATGGTGTCCGGGACAGCGATTGTCACGCCATTCGATTGTTTGATCCCGGAACAAAGCGTGCCCTGAACATTGACGATGTCGACCCCATCAGCACCCATTCGGCCACGCCAAAGCGTGTCAGCACTCGCTCTTGCCGTCAGCAGGTCCGATTCAAGTGTTGCGGCCGTTTTTGGAACATCGAGACCTGGAGCCGGAACGGGGTAGAGTTCCTCATCGGTGGGTGGCGCTCCGCCAGGACCAATTTGAATTTCATCGTCAGGACTTGGGGGCGCATTGGGGTCAGCCCGCGCCAGAGCATCGCCCGGCGGCGTTGTCAAATTCGCCTGCGATGAGGGGTGCTCCAAAAGGCCCATCGAAGTCGAACGTGCGCAGCCCGACAGCAGGATGCCCAAAGTCAAAGCCGAGGCAAACCAAACAACATGGTTTCGTAAACGTTCCCGGTTTCTGTGCATTGACATGGTGGCGACTTGAAGCAAACTTAACCCAAATCGGCGCAATTTTCAAATTATAGGGCAGGCCCACCAAATTCCTGTATTGCAGACCTGCATTCTTGGTTAATCCCCTTTCAGCCAACCTCGACGACCGGACAGCCCGCATGTTTCGCTCCCGCCCCGACCTTGACCTCGCGTCGGACTATGACGCGGCACTGCGGGAAAAAACCCCCTTTGCCGGCATCGTGACAACCCTGACCTGCTTTCTGGTGATCGGCGGATTCCTGGTGTGGGCCGGTCTTGCGGAAATCGAGGAAGTGACCCGCGGCGAGGGTCGCGTCATTCCCTCAAGCAAAACCCAACTTGTGCAAAGCCTTGAAGGCGGAATTGTCAAAGAAGTGCTGGTGCGCGCCGGTGACACGGTCAAGAAGGGTGCCATCATCGCGCGCATTGATGCCACTGGCTTTGCCTCCAATCTCGGCGAGGTTCAAGCCAAGGTCATGGCGCTCGGAGCAAAAGTGGCGCGGCTGCAACATGAGTCGGAAGGTGATCTCAACGTCCCTCCACCCTTTGACGATGAATTGCGCACCTCGGCCCTGGTCGTTGTAAACAATGAAATTCTGCTCTTTGACCAGCGGCAAAAAAGCCTGTTCACGCAGGTCAAAGTGCTGGAAGAGCGGGTCGAACAGCGGCAACGCGAGCTTCAGGAGGCCGAAGCCGCCGCCGCCAAGGCCAAGGACATTCTCTCGCTTGCCAACCAGGAAATGAAGCTGAAAAAGCCTTTGGCTGCGCGTGGCATCGTTTCCAAAACCGACATCCTGCGTTTACAGCGGGACATTGCGGATTCGGAAGGCCAGATTTCCGTGTTCAAGCAGACACTGCCAAAGCTTGAGGCATCGATCCGCGAAGCAAAGGCCTTGATTGAAGAGCAGCGCCAGAAATTCCGCGAGGCTGCCCGCACCGAACTGTCGCAAATGCAGGCTGAGCTTGCCGTTTCGCGTGAAACGATCCTCGGTGCCAAAGACCGCGTTTCCCGCGCCGAAATCCGCTCCCCGGTGGATGGCATTGTCAACAAGGTCAATGCCAACACGGTCGGCGGGGTCGTGCAGGCCGGCCAGACAATCATGGAAATCGTGCCAATCGAGGATTCGCTTTTTGTTGAAGCCAAGATCAGGCCCGCCGATATTGCATTCGTGCACCCCAACCAGCGCGCAGTTGTCAAACTGACGGCATATGATTTCTCAATCTATGGCGGACTCGAAGGCAATGTTGAATTGATTTCTGCAGACTCTGTTTACGATGAACAACTGCGCGAGAGCTTCTACCTCGTGACCGTTAAAACTTTAGAGAACCGCTTAAAATCAGGCAAAGACAATCTTCCTATCATCCCCGGAATGGTCGCATCGGTCGACATTCTGACGGGGAAGAAGAGTGTTCTGGATTACCTGCTCAAGCCGATCAACAAGGCGCGCTCCGAAGCGCTGCGCGAGCGATAGTTCAACATCAGCATATTGGTGCCGGTTTACATTCATCGCCGCCACCGTCCTTGTCGCCATGACCGCAGGCTTTTCTCCCGCCACGGCGGGGTGGAAGACGAGTGCCGCAACTGCGCGACAGGTGGCATTCGCACCCACCGGCATATTCCAGTCACTTGAATTTGAAACCAATGCCACCGCCGGAATCGATGGCTGGCGCAGTTTTTTCAAACGTCTGGCCAAGGAAGAAGCAAGCTACGAGGCCTGCACCAATGAAGCTGTCGCTTGCCCGCCCACCTTGCGGGCCTGGCGGAACCGGCTGGCTGGCTGGCGCACACTGTCGCCACGGGCAAAACTCATCAAAGTCAACCGCTGGGCCAATGCCACCATCCACTATCGCAGTGACTCCGACATCTACAAAGTGGCCGACCTTTGGGCGACACCGGGCCAGTCGCTGCAGGGCCGCGGTGACTGCGAGGACTATGCGCTGTTGAAATACGCCACCCTGCGCGCCTTGGGTTTTTAAGAAAAGAATCTGCGCGTTGTCTTCGTCAACGATCTGAGCAAGGGCTTTGGCCATGCGGTGTTGTCGGTGCGCACCGACGAAGGCACCTTC
>JANNFZ010000146.1:0-2753 GCA_031380375.1 Hyphomicrobiales bacterium | reverse complement strand
GATTCGAAATTTTTCCAAGCGCTATTTCACGTGGCGCAACAACGCTTCGGCGGCAGGCAGCATCTTCGCCACAATGATATCAACACCCCTGGCATTGGGGTGCAGGCCATCGGCTTGGTTCAATTCCGCCACGGCGGCCACGCCATCAAGATAGAATGGATAGAGAATGACATTGGATGAAACCGCAATGCGCTGGTACATGCCATCGAAGGCCAAGGCATACTCAGGCCCGAGGTTTGGCGGTGCCCGCATGCCGGCCAGAAGCACCGGCAATTTTTTTTCGGCGAGGCGGCCAACAATTTCTTTCAGCGCCGCTTCGGCCTGTTCGGGGGCGAGCCCGCGCAACGCGTCATTGGCGCCCAGTTCGACAATAACAGCATCCACCTCATCGGTCAGGGACCAGTCGAGGCGGGCTGCACCTTGGGCTGCCGTATCACCGGACACACCGGCATTGATCACTGTCACGTCATGTCCGTTGGCGCGCAGGGCCTGCTCGAGCCGGGCCGGGAAAGCCAGAGGCTCATCAAGTCCGAGGCCTGCCGTCAGACTGTCACCGAGGGCAAGGATGGTCACGGTTTCAGCAGCGGCCGGCGTGAACAACAGGAGCAGCGACACGGGCACGAAAGCCAGACAGTTGAGAAATTGGTTCATGGCGTCCATGTGGGACTTCCCAACGTATCCGGCAAGTCATCCTCGACAAATCACCCGAGGCCCCCCATCTCTGGCGGCCACCGCTCATAAAAGGTTTTCATGCCACAGCCCCTTCTCGCCCTGCAGGACGTTCACCTGAAACTCGCCTCGCGGGCCGGAGATGTTCATATTCTGCGCGGTGTCGATCTCGCAATCGCTGAAGGCGATGCGGTTAGCATTGTCGGTCCTTCGGGTTCCGGCAAGACGTCGCTGCTCATGGTTATCGCTGGTCTTGAGCCTGTGACGTCGGGGCAAATCATGGTGGCGGGAACGACACTCCATGACAAGGGTGAGGAAGCCCTGTCGCGTTTCCGCCGCGACACCATCGGCATCGTTTTTCAATCCTTCCATCTCATCCCGACGCTGACAGCGATCGAGAATGTGGCGATCCCCATGGAGTTCAAAGGTGTGGCCGATGCTGTCCCCCGCGCCAAGGCCGGGCTGGAACGGGTTGGACTTGGGCACCGTCTCACGCATTATCCGGGCCAGCTCTCGGGCGGCGAACAACAGCGCGTCGCCATTGCGCGGGCTGTGGCGTCGGGTGCCAAAATACTTCTGGCCGATGAACCCACCGGCAATCTCGATCAGGAAACCGGCAAGGCCATCATCGATTTATTGTTTGACCTGAAGTCCAATGAAGGGGCAACGCTGCTGCTTGTGACCCACGACCAGGCGCTGGCCCAACGCTGCGGACGCATTGTTTCGGTGCGCGACGGCCAGGTGAGCGAGGCCAGGCGTTGATCCGGCTCTGGTTCGTCTATGCCCTCAAGAACCTGCGCTCCGGGCTGAAGGGTTTTTGGATCCTGTTGACTTGTTTGACGTTGGGTGTGGCTTCCATTGCCATTATCGGATCACTCAGTGCCGCCATTGACCGGGGGTTGACGGAACAGGGGCAACCACTGCTCGGCGGCGATGTGGAGTTTTCCCTCATCCACCGCGAAGTCACTGACAAGGAAATGGCCTTCATCACATCCCAAGGCACCGTCAGCCGCATCGCCACGCTGCGCGCCATGGCAACGACCGGCAAGCGTTCGACACTGGTGGAAGTGAAAGCCGTCGATCAGGCCTTTCCGCTCTATGGTGCGATGGATTACGAACCTCTGTCCCGCCTGCCGCCTTTGGTTGAAACGAATGGTCTGCTGGGCGTTGCGGTTGATCCCCTGCTGCTGGGCAGGCTTGAACTCAAGATTGGCGACACCGTGAAAATAGGCACGACGAAATTTGCGATCAACGCTGTCATTGCCAAGGAACCGGACCGTCTGTCGGATGGCATTGTGCTGGGTCCAAGGCTTCTCATGTCCCATGCGGCGCTGGCCACCACAGGTCTCATCCAGCCGGGAAGCCTCATCACTTGGCGCTACCGGATCAAACTGCCGGGCGACACCAGTCTCAGTGCAGCCAAAGCGCTGGTCGCCAAAGCCGAAGAAGCTTTCCCCAATGCCGGCTGGCGGGTGCGTTCCCGCGACAATGCCGCCAATGGTGCCGAACGTTTTGTCGAGCGGCTTGGCTACTTCCTGACGCTGGTTGGCGTATCAGCGTTGGTCATCGGCGGGGCGGGCATTGCCAACGCCGTTTCGGCCTTTGTCAGCAGGCGCGCTTCAACCATCGCGACACTGAAGTGCCTTGGTCTTTCCAACCTCGATGTCTTTGGGCTTTTCCTGACGGAAATCCTCATTGTGGCGCTGGTTGGTGTTGGCTTGGCGCTGGCGCTTGGGACTGCTGCACCTCTATTTGCACAAATCTTCTTCGGCAACATTCTGCCCCTGCCCATTGCCACCGCCATTGAATGGCAGCCCCTTGGTTTTGCAGCGGTGCTTGGGCTTCTCGTCACACTGGCCTTTGCCGTCGTGCCCTTGTCGCGTATTGCCAATATTCCGGGGGCCGCACTTTTTCGCAGCCATCTCGTTGAAGGGCGCGGTCGTTTTGCCTTTGGCTATCTTGCCGTGGCGCTGGCGCTCCTCGCGTTGGCGGCGGGGATCGTTTATCTGTCGTTCCGGGATGGTTGGGTGACGCTCATGTTTCTCGGCGGTTTGGCTGCAAGTTTTGTGGTTTTGGCGCTTCTC
>JANNFZ010000111.1:0-6281 GCA_031380375.1 Hyphomicrobiales bacterium | reverse complement strand
CCGGCCTCCATTGCCGATCATCTGCTTGATGCGTTCCTGGGTATAGGTCGACTCGAGTTCGGCCTTGGCCCGGTCGGCCTCGGCGGCAAGATCATCCGACACCGGTGCCGGCTCGCCCCGCCGCCAATCGGCTAGATAGTCGTCGGTATTGGTGGCGCCATCGCGCATGGCCGCCATGTCGATTGCTTCCATGAAGCGGTTGTCGAGCATGCGTTTTTCTTCTTTCCGTCCGAGTTTCACGGAAACGGATGACGGGATATCACGCCAGAAGGTAATTACGAGATTGGCCATGGCGGTCCTATGCCATGGCTCAAAAACGACTGCTAGTGAAAAAACGACACTGTGTTTGTTCAGCCGACTTTCGGCTTGAACACCATGCCGTAAGCGACAAGCACCACGATGGCGCCGAGGAGCGAGGCAATCCAGCCCGCACCCTGGCCTGCGGAATACCAGCCGATGGCCTGGCCCACATAGCCTGCCAGCAGCGAGCCGACGATGCCCAGTGCTGCTGTCAGAATGAAGCCCTTGGGCTCGTTGTCGCCCGGCATGATGAATTTCGCGATGGCACCGACGATTGCGCCGATGATGATGGTCCAGATAATGCTCATGGAAGGCCTCCCCTGTTGAACATGCCGGAGTCTAGCATTGCTGCGGGAAAATCCGCAATGCCTTGCAATTGCCATGGGACAATCCATATACGGGCCATTCCGCGCCAGAGCCTGAAGGAGAATGGACATGGCTACAAAAAGTACAATGCTGAAAGCGCTGCTTGGCCTCGCCGTTGTGGCGGGCTGGCAGAACCGCGACAAGATCGGCGATTTCGTGAAGGGCATGACGGGCCAATCCGACAATCCTGCGGGCGGCCTCGGTGGTGTCATCGACAGTTTCAAGAAGGCCGGCCTCGGCGAGAAGGCAGAAAGCTGGATTGGCATGGGCAAGAACGAGCCTGTGTCGGTGCCGGAAGTTGAAAAAAGCGTGGATGCCGATGTGCTCGATGACCTCATCAAGCAGACAGGCCTCAGCCGCGAAGAACTTCTGAAGCGCCTGAGTGCGATCCTGCCTGAGGTGGTCGACAAGATGACGCCCGCAGGAAAACTGCCGGGCTGAAACTGTCAGTCATTGTGAATTGAAATGGCCGCCTGTGCTTTTCCCACCGGCGGCCAATTTCTTTATGCCGTGTCCTTCTTGCTGACGAACTTGCCCCATAGCCACAGCAGCACAACAGCACCGACAATGGAGCCAAAGAAGCCCGACAATTCCCCGGGCGCATAGAAGCCTATGAATTGCCCGAGGAAGCTTGCCGCGAAAGACCCGGCGATTCCGAGGATGGTCGTAAGAATGAACCCCCGGGGTTCGTTTTTTCCCGGCATGACAAATTTGGCAATGATGCCGACAACAAAACCCACAACAATGATCCACACAATGTTCATATGCGCCTCCCGTCCGGTTTCAGCAGATTCATTCTGTTAAAAGAAGAAATCCCCTGCCACAAGCCCGGTGACGCCTTTGACGATGATCAGCATTTCCATGGCGGCATCGGCATCATTGTCGATCTGCACATGGGTGTCGGCACCAACCGTCACGACACGGACTTCACCGCCGGCGAGGGTAAAGGCCCCCGCCCCCTTGAAGGTGAAGTTCTGGTTGCCGGCAAGCGCGCTGTTGGCATCAATGCCGGTCAGGCTGATCCTGTCGTCAGTGGCACCGCCGCCCTTGTCGAAGAACTTGATCGTGTCTGCCGTCATCACGAAGGTGCCGCTGTTGGTTATTGAATTGAAGACAAACGTGTCACGCGCCGCCACCAGTTCGGCGGCATTGAACCTGCCGCCGCTCATGGTATCGGCACCATCGCCGCCGAAGAGTGTGTCGCTGCCATTGTTGCCGGTAAGGATGTTGGCGGAAGCGTTGCCGAAGATGCTGTTATTGCGTGCGTTACCCGTGCCGTTTGCCGCCGTTCCCTGCAAAACCAGGTTTTCCATGGCGCCAAACCCGGGGGCCGAAAGATCGCGGCTGATGGTGGACCTGACCGTGTCGATGCCGCCGCTGTCGAAGATGTTATCCATGCGGTGCGCCAGCAGATAGGTGTCGTTGCCGAGACCACCGAACAGGTTGTCCTTGATCACGCCGTCGACCCCGCCATCCAACGTGTCGTTGCCAAGCCCGCCAATCAGGATGTTAAATACACCATTGCCGGTGATGAAGTCATTCTTCGACGAGCCGGTGACATTCTCGATGCTGACAAGCTGGTCAAAGCCCTGGCCAATGGCTTCAAATGGGTTGCCCGGGACTGCAGGATTGGTGCCGATGATGCCACCAAGGTTGACGAACACGCCCTGCGCCAGCGAGAAGACCGCCGTATCATTGCCAAGACCGCCATCGAGCGTGTCATTGCCGCCCCTGCCATCGAGAATATCCGCCCCGCCGACAACCGTCGTAAAGCCGGTGACGGGAATTGCGCTGTCGCCAAAAATGGTGTCATTACCACCCGCTCCGGTCAGCTTGTCATTGCCGCCAGTCCAGCTTCCGCTGGTCGCACTGGCGCTTCCCGCATCGCCCACCATAAATGTGCCAGTCAGGGCAATTCCCAGATTGAGCGTGATGACATCATTGCCGCCCACAAACGCTGCTCCGGCAGGGCCAGACATGCTCCCAAGGTCGCCATAGATTTGTGAGACTGCAGACGTTCCTGGAATGTTGACAGTGATGACGTCACTGCCGCCAAAAAAAGTCTTCCCCGAAAAACTGGCGGCATCACCGGCAATTACACCAACGTTGCCAATGTCCGGGCGGGTCCAGTTGAAGATGATCGTGTCATTGCCGCCCCTGAGCAAGAGGTTTGTTCCGCCCGCATTGACGACATCACCCGAAACTGCCGTAGCCAACACGTTGTTGATTTTGATCACATCATTGCCGCCGCGAAAAGCGGAAGCGGCAGCAGAGCCGACATTCACGGCATCGCCAGTGATCTGCGTGACAGCCATCAGCGGAGGCGGGTACGGAGGCGGTGGTGCGAACGCCACCATCGTATTGCTCACCGTGATGGCATCATTGCCGCCGAGGGCACTCTGGCCCGCATTAAACGTTATGGTGTTGAAGTCACCGGAGACGAGATTTCCATTCATGTTTTTGATGTTGATCACGTCATTGCCGCCAGACGCGTCAAACAGCGTGGCCCCAATGCCGTCGGCCACATCTGAGACCAAGCTCACATCACCACCAATCTCGCCGAAACTCCCCGGATTACCGAAATTGGCGATAAAGGACAGGTTGATCGTGTCGTTGCCGCCATGGGCCGTTGCCGCGCCCGAGACGACATATGCATCACCGAAAATTAGCGGAGCGCTAAGCACATTGTTGATTGTAAACGTGTCGTTGCCGCCAGTGAATTTTCCGCCGATGGGCAGGGCACTTGTGACGTTATACGCGTCACCGACGATGAGCCCGAGGCTGTGAATCAAGGTGACGTTGAAAGCATAGGAATAATTGAATTTATCGGCTCCGCCGGTCAGCGAACCCAGGACGTTATAGGCGTCGCCAATGACAAGGCCGGCGGCGGCCCGGTCGAAGACATCGGCTCCGCCAATCAGCGTCTTGCCGCTGAGGACAGTGAAGGCATCACCGATGAGATTGCCGTTGACGGCATTGAAGTTGTTTCCCTGAAAAAGATCGGCAGCACCCGTCTGGTTGCTTTCCACCTCGATAAAATCGCCCGCAATGGAAACCTGACCGAAGCTCGGAAGAATGATCGTCGATGCCCCCGCCATCACTGTTTCCCAGAACAGCTCATGGGTGTTGGCTGCCGTTGTGGAAAACAGGCTCGACAGCGGAACACTGAGGCCGGTGATGGTGAAGGCCGGGACGTAGGGATTGGCACCGTCTTTCACGGCAACACTGATCGAGTCGATGGTGCCGTTGGCCGGCGCTCCGACAATGTTGCCGAGCGAACTGAGCGCCGTGTACGCGAAGTTCAAGCTCCCGGAAGGGGCTGTTACCCATGTAAGCGATGTGCCCCAGGGCCCGGCTTGCACGGCAACTTGGTTGGTTTCGAGGGGATCAGTTGCGTCAAATGACTCCGTGAGTGAGCTGAAATCAACTAAGGCCATGGGATTCTCCTTGGGCAAGTCCGGGCTGTCCGGACAGATTGAAAAACCGAAATTTGGCAGGCAAAATCACAATGCACCGCTCACAGCGAGCAGCACACTTGAATCATTTAATATGCCTGGATGGTCGGCAGCTAACGCATATTTATGGCGTCTCGTCCTGTTGCATGCCCCGCACGCAAACTAGCCCGGACACGCATCCCTTGTCAATGAAGCATCTCCGGTAATCCAGGTCAGCGGCCTTTTCATGCGCCAAAAAAGGTCCGCGCCATGATGCCGACAATCGTGGCAAAGGAACGCACTGCTTCCAGCGAAACATTGTTGCCGGAGAACGAGCCCGTGGCATCGATCTCGCTGGCCAGCTTGTCGGTGGCACCATCGACTTCGACATCGACGTAGTTGCTTTCCTTCATGATGATCTGGCCGCTGATGCCGTCAGCCGTTGCAAACAGGTCCTGGTCACCCGTCGCATCGGCAAACAGCGCATCATCGGTGCCGGTGTCCGCCGAAGGCAGGGTCAGTGTCAGGTCATATTGTTTCTGGTTGCCGACATTCGGCGTGTCGGTAAAGGGCATGTTGCCCTTGAGCGCGTATTCCTTCTTGTCGCATTTGGCCTTGAGTTCCATGAACCACGATTGGGTCTGGTAGGAATAGATCATGTCACCGTTCCAGATGCAGCCCTTGTCCGAAGGAAGTCCCGCTGATGGAATGGTGAAATTGTTGAACTGCACGGTGTCGATCCGTTCGTCGATCAGCCCCGATTCCACTTTCTTCATGCGCGTCAGGAGCATGTCACGCAACAGGCTGGCACCTGTGCTTGGCACTTCCGGCTTCAGCATCAGCGAGCCCGCAAAGCTGTTGTTGGACGCTGCAACCTTGCCCACCGCCAGATAGTTCACAGTCATGTTGGTGCCGTCAGTGAAACCGTCGGACTTCACCACCCAGCCCCCCGCATATTGGGCGCGTTGCAGTTTCTGGCCATTGCTTGGATTGATCAGCGCGCCATTGCCCGTGACAGAACAGGATTCAGCCTGCCCCGAAATCATGCCGGCCACCGCCGCCTGGCAGGCAATTTTCAGGGTGGTTTCCACCTGCTTGTCTTTGATGCCGACGGTGAAATTGTCCTTGGCGCTCTCGTCGCGCAATGAACCCTGCGAGGCCTTCATGGTGACGGTGACAGTTTCAGCGGCAAGTGCGGGGGATGCAAATCCCAAGATGGCGGCCACGGGCAAGACTGAAATCAGGAAGTTGTGGGCTTTGGGCATGAGGGTCCTCTTCAAGCACGACGAAATGGTTGCGCCCCCGCGCCCGGATCACTCCGACGGCACATTCTGGCCGATTTCGGGAAACTGCGCAACCGGAAGGCGCGCCTGTTGCACCATGACCGGAAAACTGTATTAACCGCCAACGGCCCCCGGACGCTTGAGTCCCGAAGGGGCCGTTTGCATGTGACGAGGAACAGCAATGGCGAATGTGGCAGTGGTTGGTGCCCAATGGGGCGACGAGGGCAAGGGCAAGATTGTCGATTGGCTGTCGGAACGCGCCGACGTCGTGGCCCGCTTCCAGGGCGGGCACAATGCCGGCCACACCCTGGTGATCGACGGTGTGACCTACAAGCTCTCGCTGCTGCCCTCGGGAATCCTGCGGCCCGGCAAGCTCTCGGTCATCGGCAACGGCGTGGTGGTTGATCCCTGGGCACTCATTGCCGAAATCGAAAAACTGCGCGGCCAAGGTGTTGCAATTTCACGCGACAACCTGCGCGTTGCCGGCAACGCCACGCTCATTCTGCCGGCCCACCGGGAGCTTGACCAGTTGCGTGAGGCGGCGGCAGGTGCCGGCAAGATCGGCACCACGGGACGCGGCATTGGCCCCGCCTATGAAGACAAAGTTGGCCGCCGCGCCATCCGCGTGAATGATTTGGCCGACCTCTCAACCATCGGCATGAAGATCGATCGCATGCTGGCCCATCACAACGCACTGCGCCGTGGACTTGGCGAACCGGAACTAAAGGCCGCCGATGTGTTGAAGGACCTCGCAGAGGTGGCACCAAAAATCCTTCCCTATGCCGATGCCGTGTGGGCCCTGCTTGACGAGCAGAGCCGTGACGGAATACTCATTATGTTTGAAGGGGCGCAAGGCATTCTCCTCTATATTGATCACGTCACTTATCTTTATTTCAAC
>JANNFZ010000298.1:0-14871 GCA_031380375.1 Hyphomicrobiales bacterium | reverse complement strand
GCCACAAGCTGGCTCAAGGGTACGAATGCCCCCCGCGTCGATGTCTCCGACATCATGCAGGTCAAAGAAGCAAATGTGCCATTGATCGAGCGATTGACGGGACGTACCCGGGCCTTTGCCCAGGTGCAAAATGGCTGCGACCATCGCTGCACCTTTTGCATCATTCCCTATGGCCGGGGCAATTCCCGGTCTGTGCCTTTGCTGGCCGCAATCGACCAGGTGAAGCGACTTGTTGACCAGGGCCACAATGAGGTGGTGTTGTCCGGCGTTGATCTCACATCCTGGGGGGCTGATCTCGAGGGCGCGCCGAAGCTCGGCCGTTTGCTCTCTTCCATTTTGAAGAGTGTGCCGGATTTAAAGCGCCTGCGTCTGTCTTCCATCGATTCGATCGAAGCCGACGCTGAGATGATTGATGTGTTGACGGGTGAGCCACGCCTCATGCCGCATCTTCATCTTTCGCTGCAATCCGGCGACAACATGATCCTGAA
Organism: Hyphomicrobiales bacterium; assembly: GCA_031380375.1. Classification (GTDB taxonomy): domain Bacteria; phylum Pseudomonadota; class Alphaproteobacteria; order Rhizobiales; family Aestuariivirgaceae; genus Aestuariivirga. Next base: position 14,383 of record JANNFZ010000298.1, on the reverse strand, counting down.
CCGCATGAAGCGCCGCCATGCACGCGAAGATTCAATCGCCTTTTGCAACGCTTTGCGGAAAAAGCGCGAAGACATGGTTTTTGGTGCGGACATCATCGCGGGCTTCCCCACTGAAACCGATGCAATGTTCGAGAACTCACTGCGGCTTGTCGATGAATGTGGACTGACTTTCCTCCATGTTTTCCCCTATTCGGCGCGGCCCGGAACGGCGGCCGCCCGCAAACCGGGCCTTGAACAACAGGTCATCAAGCAGCGCGCCGCCCGTCTTCGGGAAAAGGGTGAGGCGCGCCACGCGGCTTTCCTGACTTCGCAGATTGGCGAAACCCGCGATGTTCTGGTGGAAACGCCAAACCTCGGCCGTACACCGCATTTTGCGCTGGCGCGTTTTGGCCAGTCCATGACACCGGGTGCCGTGGTGCGCACCATCGTCAAAGCCGCCGGCAACCAGAGCCTCGATGTGAGCCTCGCCGAATGAGCGGGTTTTTCAAGAAACTCTTCAACCGCATCGTCGGCAAGAGCGAGGAGGCACCTGCGCCAGAACCCCGAGCCCTGCCGGCCCCGGAGCCTGAACCCGCAAGTCCGCCTGCACCCGAGCCGGGGCCTACTGTTGTAATTGCGCCTCGGGTCGAAAAACCAAAACTTGCGCCACCCGCAAGCAAAGCCAAAGCCAAACCCGCCGCACCGCCGCCCAAAGCCAAGGTTGAAACCAAGGCGAAACCCAAAGCCAGACCCGCACCCAAGCCCATTGCAAAACCAGCGCCAGCAAAACCCGCGCCGATCAAGGCCAAAGCAAAGCCTGCTCCGAAATCTGAAGCTGTTACGGCAAAGCCCAAGACAGTTGAACTGCGCCCGAAAGCGGAGGTTGTAGCCAAGCCTGTCATTGTGGCACCGCCGCCGCCACCCAAACCACCTCCGCCACCGCCTGCAACAGCGCCGATACCGGCAATTGCGCCTATCGCTGAAGAGCCGCCGCGTGGCTGGCTCTCGCGCCTGAAGGGTGGGTTGTCGAAATCATCGAAGTCGATCACCGGATCGATCGCAGCGATTTTCACCAAGCGCAAACTGGATGCGGCAACGCTTCAGGAACTTGAGGATACGTTGATCCAGGCTGATCTTGGTGTTGCGGTTTCCGAGCGCATCATCAAGGCAGTGGCAACCGGACGCTATGACAAGGAAATCGACCCCGAGGAAGTAAAGCAGATCCTGGCCTCGGAAGTGACAAAGGTCCTGAAGCCCGTCGAGGTTCCCTTCAATTTCGGCAGTGAAAAGCCTTTCGTCATTCTGGTGGTGGGCGTCAATGGCTCGGGCAAGACAACCACCATCGGCAAATTGGGTGCCATTGCCACCCGCGAAGGTTTCAAGGTGATGTTCGCGGCCTGTGACACATTCCGGGCCGCAGCCATCGAGCAACTCACGATCTGGGGCAAGCGCATCGGTGCTGAAACCATTTCCCGCCCTCCCGGCTCCGATGCGGCAGGTCTTGCATACGACGCCATGAAACGCGCAGGCGAAGACGGCACCGATATTGTCTTCATCGACACGGCGGGCAGGCTGCACAACAAGGCTTACTTGATGGATGAGCTCGACAAGATTGTCAGGGTCATCCGAAAATATGATCCCGCTGCACCACACGCAGTGCTTCTGGTGCTCGATGCCACGACGGGCCAGAATGCGCTGGCCCAGGCCGATGCCTTCACCAAGGTGGCAGGTGTCACCGGTCTCATCATGACCAAGCTTGATGGCACGGCGCGCGGCGGCATTCTCGTGGCCATCGCTGAACGTTTCAAATTGCCGATCCATGCCATTGGTGTTGGTGAAACCATTGACGATCTCCAGGTCTTTGATGCAAGCGCCTTCGCCAATGCCATTTCAGGACTGGATGATTAATGGGCCATGGCCGCAAGCAACTTCTGGAATTCGGACCCTTGGCGGTTTTTTTCATCGCCAACTGGAAGTTCGGAATTTTCTGGGCGACCGGTGTCTTCATGGCGGTCACGCTGGCGGTACTCGCCTATACGTTTTTCGCCACAGGCAAGGTTGCCAAAGTGCCGTTGGCAACGGCCCTTCTGGTCGGCGTGTTCGGCGGCCTGACACTTTATCTGCAGGATGAGACTTTCATCAAAATCAAGGTGACCCTGGTTAATCTCATCTTTTCAGGACTGCTTCTGGGCGGCCTCGCTTTCGGCCGGACTTTCATCAAGGACCTGATGGGCGAGGCGATCGCATTGCCGGACAAAGCCTGGCGAACGTTAAGCATACGATGGGGTATTTTCTTTGCTGCACTCGCTGGATTGAACGAGCTGGTCTGGCGCAACGTCACCACCGACCAATGGGTCACCTTCAAGGTTTTCGGCCTGATGGCCATAACCCTTGTGTTCGCACTTGCGAACGCGCCCTATATGGCGAAGCACATGCAGGGTGAAGCTGAAAAACCGTCCGCAGACGGATAATCGCTGCCCACTTTTCGTTGATGGAGTCAAGACTTGTTTGCGGGAGCCTGCCGTATCTATGGTACAGCCTTGCGGTGCTTGGCTGACGGCAATTGCAGGATGCATTTCCACTTGCGATGCCTCGACAGGGAAGCTAGGACTCGCGCGAAGTTTCTGGGATGTGCCATTCCGCAAAGGAAGGCCGTCCCGGGCCTGAACCAGGAAGCGGGTTCACAGGCCGGGGTGAGGTAAAGGGTTGAGGATGTCGGGCAGCAAAGACGCAAAAACATTTGCGCGGTCTTTCTCTCATCTGTTGAAGCGGGCCGTGCAATATTCGGTTCACTGCTACATGGAAGAAGCGGGCAAGTCGGGTTTGACACATCGTCAGTACACGGTGCTTTCCGCTGTTGAAGCCCATGACGGCAAGAGCCAGACGGAACTCGTCCGCATCACCGGCATTGACCGTTCGACGCTGGCTGATCTTGTTGCCCGCTTGATGGCCCAAGGTTACCTGCAGCGCCGCCGCAGCAAGGAAGATGCCCGCACCAATGCCGTGAAGCTGACGCCGGTCGGCAAGAAGGCCCTGAAATCCGGACAGTCCGGTGCCGATGATGTCGACAAGAAACTGCTCCAGCTTCTGAGCGCCACTGACCGCCGTGTCGTCATGGATGCACTTGCGGTGATTGCCACGCAGATGGACAGCATTGATGCCGAAGCCCCGGCCAAGCCGTCGAATGGCAAAGTCAAACTGAAACGCCGCGCCAACTGAGCTTTTCAGAGCGGCGTCTTGGCCTTCTCAATTTCTGCAGCCCATTCCCCAATCAAGTCATCAGCTGAAAGCGCCCCCACATGCTTGTGGCGGATCACGCCATTGCCATCGACAATGAAGGTCTCGGGCACCCCATAACCACCCCAGTCGATGGTCACACGACCATCCGGGTCGCTGCCGACCGCACTGAATGGGTTGCCGAGGGCACCAAGGAAGCGCTTGGCGTTTTCGGGAAGGTCTTTGTTGTTGATTCCCACCAGTCTGATGTCCGTGCGCTTGGACAACAACATCAGGATTGGATGCTCTTCCCGGCACGGTCCGCACCACGACGCCCAGATATTGATGATCGTAACGCCCGTGCCATCAAGTTCAGTTCGCGACAATCCCGGGCGGTCGAGGCCTTCGATGGCGGCCAAAGAAAATTCGGGTGCCGGTTTGTTGATAAGAGTGGAGGGCAACCTTGATGGGTCTCCGGAAAGACCCATAAAAAACACCGCCACAAGGCCGACGAATGCAAGAACGGGAAGAAGCAGCCAAAGGCGCGTGAGCCCCATCATTGATCTTTGTCCCTGTTTCGCGCCGCTCTGGCTTTCAGAAATGTCACAACAACGAGGCCCACAAGGACGGCGAAAGACAGGCTATAGGCCGCCGCGACAAAACCTGCATTGACGGCTGAAAAGTCAAACATCAGGTGCCGCCAACCGATTTGAGGACACGGGCCCTCGTTTTGCGTGCGGCAATCTCTGTCATGATTGCTGTCAGATGGAGCGCCAGAAAGAGCAGCGTGTAGGCCAGTGCCATCACCAGCAGAGGCCAGAGCATCGAGGGGTCAACGGCAGGGCCTGCCATTTTGATGATGCTCGCGGGCTGGTGCAACGTGTTCCACCAAGCAACGGAAAATTTGACGATTGGAATGTTGATGACACCAACAAGGGCAACCACGCGAGCGAGACCCGCTGCCCGGTGTGGATCATCAAAGGCCCGCCACACCGCCATGTAGCCCAGATAAAGCAGCATCAGCACGAACATCGAGGTGAGCCTTGCGTCCCATGCCCACCAGGTCCCCCACATGGGTTTGCCCCAGATGGACCCCGTGGCAAGTGCAAGGAAGCAGAAGACGGCTCCCAGAGGTGCGGCCGTCTTGGCGGCAGCGTCGGCGAGTGGGTGGCGGAAGATCAGGGCAATTGCGCTGGCTAGCGCCATGACAACATAGATGAAAAGGGCCATCCAGGCGGCAGGCACATGCACATACATGATGCGCACGGTTTCACCTTGCTGGTAGTCAGGCGGGCTGGCACCCAGCGCCAGATATAACCCGAGCATGAATGCAACGACAGTGAAACTCCAGAGCCAAGGCAAAACCACCCTGCTGATGATTTGGAAACGATGGGGATTTGCAAGAACTTGCATCACTGGAACCTAGCTGAAGCCCCTCACTGAAAATAGGCCCGGAGTGCCGCAGCCGAAGCCCAGGGCTGGACGACGAAAGCAATCAGCGTAACCGCCAGCAGCACCAGATAGGCCGATGACGATGACGATGACGAAGCTTCACCGGACGAAGCGGAAAAACCAAAAATCAGCACCGGCACGTAGAGCGGTAGAACAAGCAGCGGCACCAGAAGCCCACCACGACGCAAGCCTGCCGTCACGGCACCACCGATACTGGCGAGAAGCGAAAGGGCAAGGGAACCAGGAACCATGGCAAGCATAAGCGGCGCAATCATCGAAGCTTCAAGATTGAGCAGAACGCCGAGGAGCGGCGAAATCAGGGCCAGCGGCAGGCCAACCGTCAACCAATGAGTGAGCGCCTTGGCAAGACAGTTCAATTCCAGTGGCAGAGTCACTGCGTTAAACAGGTCAAGCGTGCCATCCTCATAGTCCTGCTGGAACATCCGATCCGTTGTCAGCAACACGGCCAGCAAAAGCGAAATCCAAAGCAATCCGGGTGCCAACAGTGAAAGCGTTGCCTGATCGGGACCAATGGCCAGGGGAATGAGCACCAGGAAAGCGAGCATGAAGGCAAGTGCCGCACCCGCCCCTCCCGCCTGGCGGAGGCTGAGCCTGATGTCACGCACGAGGATGGCGCGAAACCCGTTCATGCTTCACCAAGCAGCAATTGCCGCGCTGGCTTCAGGCCCCAGTCGCCATGGGTGGCGGCGACCACCATGCCACCCCTTGCAAGATGCGAAACGGCCAGTGCGACAAGCTTCTCCTGGTGAGTGACATCAAGGGCCGTCGCCGGTTCGTCGAGAAGCCAGATGGGGCGCGGAGTAAGCAAAAGGCGCGTCAGGGCGAGGCGCCGCCTTTGTCCGGCCGAAAGAATTTGCGCCGGGTGATCGGCAAGGCCCTCAAGCGAGAATTCGGCAAGTGCCACTTCAACCGCCGCACCACCATACATGGTGGCCCAGAAATCCATATTTTCACGGACCGTGAGGGCTGATTTCACGGCATCCTGATGGCCGGAATAATGGCAACACTGATTGAGCGGCAGGCCGGCATCGCTGCCCTCTAAAGTCAGCGACCCGCCGGCGACGGGCAGCAGACCTGCAAGAATCCTGAGCAACGACGATTTGCCGGAACCATTGGCCCCGCGCAATTCGAGATAGTCCCCGGCAGGGATCGAAAACGACAGTCCCTGAAAAACCTCCCGGCCATTGCGCTCGCAAGCAAGATTGTCGGCAATGAGCCGCATGACGCGATTCTCCGGTCCTCAGACCATGTATTGCCCGCCATTGACCGACAGCGTGGCCCCGGTGATAAAGCCTGCCTCGTCGGCGGCCAGGAACTGAACCGTGCGGGCAATTTCCCCGGGCTCGCCAAGACGGCCCACCGGAATGAACGGCAATATGCGCTTTTCCAAAACTTCCTGCGGCACGGCCTTGACCATTTCAGTGCCAATGTAGCCTGGACAAATGGCATTGACAGTGATCCCCTTGGCGGCCCCTTCCTGGGCCAGCGCTTTCACGAAACCAATCTCGCCTGCCTTGGCGGCAGAGTAATTCGTTTGGCCCATCTGGCCCTTCTGGCCATTGATCGATGAAATGCAGACGATGCGGCCAAAGCCCCGGTCACGCATGCCGTTCCACAGGGGCTGGGTCATGTTGAACAGGGAATTGAGATTGGTGTTGATGACGGCGTTCCACTGTTCCACAGACATCTTGTGGAACATCGCATCCTTGGTGATGCCGGCGTTGTTGACGAGAACATCAACAGGGCCGAGAGCCGCCTCCACCGCCTTGATGCCAGCCACGCAAGCCTCGTATGACGATACATCCCATTTGAACACAGGGATTCCCGTCTCGGCCTTGAACGCGTTGGCCGCATCGTCATTGCCCGCGTAGCTCGCCGCAACCTTGTAACCGGCCTTGGCCAATGCTTTCGAAACTGCGGCACCTATGCCGCGCGTTCCGCCCGTTACCAATGCAACCCGTGCCATGATACTGTTTCCCCGTTAGAACTAGCGTTCAACACACATTGCAATGCCCATGCCGCCACCGATACACAAGGTGCTGAGACCCTTCTTGGCATTGCTGCGTTTCATCTCGTGCAAAAGTGTGATCAACACGCGGGCTCCCGATGCGCCAATGGGATGACCAATGGCAATGGCGCCGCCATTGACGTTTACGCGCGCCGGATCCCAGCCCATGTCCTTGTTCACCGCACAGGCTTGGGCGGCAAAGGCTTCATTGGCTTCCACAAGATCAAGATCGGAGGCTGACCAGCCTGCTTTTTGCAAGGCAAGCCTTGAAGCGGGAATGGGGCCCGAGCCCATGATGGCGGGATCAACACCCGCTGTTGCGAATGAAGCAATGCGGGCCAGAGGTTCGAGCCCGCGCTTTTCCGCGTCCCTGGCGCTCATCAGAATGAGCACGGCAGCGCCATCGTTGATTCCAGAGGCATTGGCCGCCGTCACCGTGCCATCCTTCTGGAAAGCCGGGCGAAGCTTGGCCAAGGACTCGAGTGTGACACCTTTTTTGATGTATTCATCATCAGCGACCACCACATCGCCCTTGCGGCCCGCAATGGTGACGGCAACTATTTCATCCTTGAATTTGCCTGCGGCTTGCGCGGCTTCCGCCTTGTTCTGCGAAGCAACGGCAAACTGGTCCTGCATGTCCCGGGTGATCTGCCACTGCTTGGCAACATTCTCGGCCGTGGTGCCCATGTGATAACCGTTGAAGGCGTCCCACAAGCCGTCCTTGATCATGGTGTCGATGAAATTCCAGTCACCCATTTTTACGCCATCGCGCAAATGCGCGGCATGAGTGGACCTGCTCATCGATTCCTGCCCGCCGACGGCAACAATCCTGGCATCGCCGCCCGCGATCTGTTGCATGCCGAGTGCCACGGCGCGCAAGCCTGAGCCGCAGACCTGGTTCAAGCTCCATGCTGTTGCCGTGTTGGGAATGCCGGCATGAATAGCCGCCTGCCGGGCCGGGTTCTGGCCCTGGGCCGCGGTCAGCACCTGGCCGAGAATGACTTCGTTGATTTCATCGGGCGCAACCTTGGCCCGCTCCATGGCGGCTTTCAGTGCCACCGTGCCAAGTTGGGCTGCAGTCTGCGAGCCCAAGGCCCCATTGAAAGCACCGACAGGTGTGCGGGCGGCGGACACAATCACGACATCGAGGGACATGCGAAAACTCCTTCTGGGCCTGCTCCAGACTATGGCAGGGATTGATTTGATGTTGCAATGCGACATGAAACGGGGAATCGCAAGCCCCAGTTTTTGCACTTGCAATTGTGCGGTGCGGGGAGCAGATTTTTTGGGCTGCCTCCGGCCGTTGCCGGGGCTGAGTTCGGGAGAAGATGTCCGTGAGTGAAGAGCAGGGTCAGGCCAAGCCAGAGCAGGCCAGAAACGCCACCGTCATCAAGAAATACGCCAACCGCCGCCTCTACAACACCGCCACCTCGACCTATGTGACACTTGAAGATCTCTCCCGCATGGTCAAGGAAGGCACGGACTTCATCGTCTATGATGCCAAGTCCGGCGAGGATATCACCCGTTCCGTCCTCACGCAGATTATTTTCGAAGAAGAAAACAAGGGTGACAACAGTCTGCTGCCCGTCAATTTCCTGCGCCAACTCATCCGCTTCTATGGCGACAACATGCAGACCATGGTGCCAGGCTACCTGGAATTCTCGCTTGGCAACCTGATGAAGGAACAAGACAAGGTCAGGAAGCAGATGACCGAGGCCTTCGGCGGCGATGCCTTCAAGAACATCGAAGAACAGGCCAAGCGCAACATGCAACTGTTCCAGGACAGTCTTAAAATGTTCACGCCGTTTGGTGCCGGAATGCCCACGGGCTTTGCCAATCCCTTTGCACCGGGCACCTCCCGCGATGGGGCAGCTGCAAAGCCTGCGACAGGTCCGAGCCGCGATGATTTGCAGACCCTCAAAGACCAACTTGCTGCCATGCAGCAGAAGATTGACCAGCTTAACCGCTGAAACCAAGCCATCCCATCGATGATGGCCTGCCTGTTTTTAGGCGTTGCCGCAGTGTGGTCCTGATCCCCAGCCCGGAGCAGCGATTTTCCGCCGGATGGATATCATAGCCGTTCTTGCGCAACGCCGCGTGCTCGGTCAAACAACCGCCATGCAACCACTCGACGCCACGACCCTGCAAATGGGTGCGCTATGGCTCTGTCGCGAGGAACCGCGTTTTCGTGGCGTCCTTGATCGCCATGGCCTGCCCGCCTTGCGCGCAACCTCAAGCGGCCTTCCCGCACTCCTGATGATCGTGACGGAACAGTTTCTATCGCTGCAGGCTGCTGCGGCCATCTGGCAACGGGTCTCGCATCGTCTTGCACCCTTGGATACCGAGACAATCCTTGGCTGCTCCACCAAAGAACTGCTGTCCCTTGGGCTTTCGCGCGCCAAGGCGAAGAGCTTTCATGGCATTGCAGCGGCTGTTGCCGGCGGGACATGCTCATTTTCCGAAATTGCCGGTCTTGGTGATGCAGCGGCGGCAAAATACCTGTGCAAGCTTCCGGGTGTTGGCCCGTGGACGGCCGATATCTATCTCCTCGCGGCCGAACTCCGCCCGGACGTCTGGCCCTGGGGTGATCTTGCGCTGCAAGCTGCGGCCCACAATCTCTTGTCACTCGATGAACGGCCGGACCGGGCCGCCATGCAGGCGATTGGCCTGCGTTTTTCGCCCTGGCGGGCCGTGGCGGCACGGCTTTTGTGGAGCCACTACCGCGACATCAAAGGCCTGGCCCAAGCCTGATCTCGCCCCTTCACAGGGCGCAACACAAGTTATAGTGTGATTTGCCCGGGAAACCGGTTTGGAGTGACCCCTTGTACCACGCGCCCATTGCGCCAGAGGCCTGTCCTGCCCTCGTACTCAATGCCGACTACCGGCCCTTGAGTTACTATCCCTTGTCGCTCTGGAGCTGGCAGGACACGTTGAAGGCGGTCTTTCTCGAACGTGTAAACATCGTCTCCGAATATGATCGGGTGGTCCGGAGCCCGAGCACGGAATTCCGCCTGCCGAGTGTGGTCTCGCTCAAAAACTATGTGAAGCCATCACGCAATCCCGCCTTCACGCGGTTCAACGTGTTTCTGCGCGACCGCTTCGAATGCCAGTATTGTGGCTCAGCCGACGATCTGACCTTCGATCATGTAATCCCCCGTTCCAAGGGCGGCCAGACCACTTGGGCCAATGTCGTGGCGGCCTGTTCCAGTTGCAATCTTGCCAAGGGCGGCCTTCTGCCCCAGCAGGCCCACATGTTCCCGGCCCACAAACCGAAATGCCCAAGCGTCAACGAACTGCACACCAATGGCCGCCTGTTCCCGCCCAACTACCTGCACGACAGCTGGATGGACTATCTCTATTGGGATACCGAACTCGACCCGTGAGTTTTACGCGCGGCGGCGAAAGCCAACACGGCAAGCCCCGCCGAGATCACGGCATTCCAACCCGCCAGCGAGAGACCAAGGATGCGGAGTGCCGCTTCATTGCACATGACGGCTGGTTTTCCGAGATCGGGCAAGACATCGCTGATTACACCCGAGCTGCAACTCTGCGGACCTTCCCAGAACTTCCATTCGACGCCGGAATGATAGATGCCAAAAAGAGCGCTGCCGACCAGTATGAGGCCAATAATCACCAGCCCCGACCTGATCCACGGTGGGTTCAGCACTGCAACGACCAGACTGGCCGGCACTACAACGTAGTAGGCCCAGCGTTGCAGCAGGCAGAGTTCGCACGGCAGGTAGCCCGCAAACTCAAAAATCCATGCCCCGGCGATAGTTGCAAAGAAGACCAGTGCGATGACTGTGGCGCTGGATCTGGGCGTGAGGGAATTCAACATGCAGGGCCCACTGACGATGAGAAATATCTCAGCGCAAAGTAAAGCGCGGTCAAGATGGCGGCAGCAAGGCCTGCAATCAAACCAAGGCGTCTTTCGATGAAAACCTTGATGGGTTCGCCGAAACGCCTGAGTGCGTAGGCCAGGGCAAAGAAACGGGCGCCCCGCGCCAGGACACAAGAGAGCACAAAGAAGGCGAAATTGATCTGGGCGACGCCCGCAAGAATGGTGACGACCTTGATGGGCGGCAGATGGGCAAGACCCGAGGTCACGAGAAGCACCAGCAGCGTCTCTTCGCTGGTGCAGGCCCGCAGGTGTTCAAAGTCATCAAGCTTGCCGTAGAAGACCAAGACCGGCCTGGCGAAAGTCTCGAATGCAAAAGAACCCAGGAAATACCCCGCGATCCCGCCCAGCACTGAGGCAACTGTTGCAACCAGCGCATAGCGATAGGCGCGCCCGGGCCGTGCCAACGCCATCGGCAGGAACAATACATCGGCGGGAACAAGAAAAACCGAGCTTTCAATGAAGGCTATGACCGCAAGCCAGGTCTCAGCCGTCTTGCGGGCCGCCAGCGAAAGGGTCCAATCATAAAGTTTGCGCAGCATCATTTCTCAATCGTCTTGGCGTGGTTTGACACGCCTGTTGTTTTTTGTTTCTGACCTTCTGGCTTTGCCGTCGAGCCTGCGGGTCTTGGATGCCTTGGTCGGCTTCGTCGCGATGCGCCTACGCGGACGAATGGCCGCTTTTCGCAGCAATGTCACGAGTCTTGCCAATGCGTCCGCCCGGTTCCGCTCTTGGGACCGGAAACTCTGCGCGGTAATGACGATCTCGCCTGATTGCGTCATCAGCCTGCCTGCCAAGTGCCGCACCCGAACGAGCATGTCAGCAGGCAGTGAGGCGGCCGTCACATCGAATCGCAGCTCAACCGCCGTCGAAACCTTGTTGACATTCTGTCCGCCCGGGCCAGAGGCACGGATGAATGTCTCGCGGATATCGGCAGGATCGATCACAAGTGATTGGGTGATGCGGATCATGGTGAGGCGCTTCAAACTCCTTTCCGGTTGACGGCGCAAGGCCCTGCGCATTAGAGGGAGCCCGTTGCCCGTGTGGTGGAATGGTAGACGCGGCGGACTCAAAATCCGTTACCGAGAGGTGTGGGGGTTCAAGTCCCTCCACGGGCACCATGTCGTCCTGCATCTGCCGCTGTTGATTGTACTGCCCCGATGGGTTAGGTCGATGGCGGTTTCCCGAAGGCCAGGCCAGTCACCGTGATGTTGTTTCGCAAAATCTGCCTTGTGCTGCTGCTGGCAGGATTCTTGCCAGTCATTGCTTTTGCACAAAACGATGATGCGGGCCCCGGCGAAGACAATGGCACTGAAGAGCAAGAGCCGGCAGTTGCACCTGGCACTGCCAAAAGAATAGAAATCAAGGCGCCTTACGTGCTCATCGACGCAGGCAGTGGTGATGTGCTGGCCGAGGATCGCGCCGGCGAACCCTGGTATCCCGCCTCACTTTCAAAATTGATGACGGCCTATGTGGTCTTTCACAAGATCCGCGAAGGAAAACTGCGGCTCGACCAGGAAATTTCGGTCTCGGCACTGGCCAGCGGCCAGGAACCCAGCAAGATCGGCATTCCGGTGGGAAAGACCGTCACCGTCGATTTCGCCCTCCAGGCCCTTCTCACCTACTCCGCCAATGACATTGCTTACGTCCTCGCGGAAGGTGCATCTGGTTCCATTGCAGGCTTTGCTGACGACATGAACGCGGCAGCGCGGCGCCTTGGCCTCACGGCCACGCATTATGTGAATCCCAATGGCCTTTTTGATCCACGGCAGATCACCAGTGCCCGTGACCTGGCGGTGCTTTCCGCCGTCATGCTGACGGAGTTTCCCGAGCACGCCCATTTTTTCAGACAGGAATATCTCGTCATCGGCAAGCGCAAGCTGCCCAACCGCAACCGCCTGATCCGCACCATGCCGGAAGCTGACGGCATGAAAACCGGATTTGTTTGCGCCTCCGGATTCAATCTTGTCGCCTCGGCCAGCCGCAATGGGCGAAAACTCATCGCCGTTGTCCTCGGATACAAGAACAGTTTCACGAGGGCTGAAGCGGCACGCGCTCTTCTTGAACGGGGCTTTGCCATGGCGGCACCTCCCGGCGGCAAAAAGGTTGCTGACATCATCAACATGCCGCAGGGAACAATCGTGCCCGCCGACATGACAACACTGTTGTGCAAGAACAAATCACCGGTGTCCATCAAGGACGGCACTACACTGGCTGGTTGGGGCGTTACATTCGGCACTTACAACACCGGCCAAAAAGCAGACATGGCGCTGCGTGGTCGTTTGCTCAATCCCTATGGCATCAACATCAAGGCCTATGCCGGCGTCGTTGCCCTGCCGCGAAAAGCCGGCTTCGGCGCCTGGATGTGGAACCTGGACAAGGTGACGAGTGAAGAGATTTGCCGCAACTATGCAACTGATGGTGCCCATTGCCAGGTCATCGCACCCGAAGTCCTGGCCCAAATGGCCGCCAACGCCAAGGTGAAGCGCGAGTCTGAAGCGGCCATGTCGCAAGGTTCCGATGATGCAGCCACTGCGGTAAAACCAGTGCGAACCGTCATGCGGCGCATCTCTCACTGATGCCACAGTCCGTTCACGCTCGTCCCCTCGCTGGTATCGTTCTCGCCTTGTTGGCGTCCATCAGTTACGCAGGGGTGCCCAATTTTGCCCGCCTGGCCTTCCTCAACGGCGTGCCGGCCCTTGAAACGGTATTATACCGGACGACGGCGCTGGCCGTGATTCTTTGCGTCATCGCCGCGCTGCGCAGGGAAAGCTTTGCCTTGCCGCGCGCCGCGCTGGTGCCGTTCCTGTTCCAGTGCCTTGCCACGCTGCTGGTCTCCGCATGCTATCTCGCGTCGTTGCAATACCTCCCTGTGACATTGTCGGTGATCATCTTTTACACTTTTCCCGTCATTGTCCTTCTGGCAGCGCCGCTGATTGAAGGCCACATGCCCCACTGGATCCGGTTCGCCGTTGCGGGGTTTGGATTTCTGGGCCTTTATGTCGCCATCGGCCCGGCCTTCGAACACATCAATGCGCTCGGTGTTGCACTTGCGGCCTTGGGTTCCCTTGGCTGCGCCTTGCAGTTTTTCTCCGGCCGTCTGTTGGCGCAACATCTGCAGCCCGCAGCCTTCGGCGGCCTTGTGCACCTCACCATCTGGCCGATCATTCTCGCACTTACCCTCTATTTCGGGGGCAGAGAATTTCAACTTTTTGGTTCATCCGTAGTGGGCCCCTACGCCATGGGTGCCGTGTTGCTTGTCTGTCTTTGCTATCTTGGCGGATATTTCTGCCACATGTCGTCTGTGAAGGCAGCACCTGCATCAATTGTGGCACCCTTTTTCAATCTTGAACCGGTTCTCTCAACCACTGTTGCGGTGCTGCTGCTGAAGGAAACCATGACACAGGCACAATGGACAGGCGGTGCAATCATCCTCCTGTCACTCTTCATTGCAGGCGTCCTGCCCACCCGGAAACACGCATGAACGATCCGGCACCCATTCCTGTTGCGGTCCTGACCGGATTTCTCGGAGCCGGAAAAACCTCGCTCCTGAACACATTGCTGAAAGACCCGTTGCTGGCCAATGCTTGTGTCATCATCAACGAGTTTGGCGATGTCGGCATTGATCATCTGCTGGTCGAACACTCCGGCGAAAACATCGTCGAGCTTTCATCAGGTTGCCTGTGCTGCACCATCCGGGGCGATCTCATCGATACGTTGAACGATCTCTTAAGCAGGCGCGACGACGGCAGCCTTAAAGCCTTTGATCGCGTGGTTATTGAAACAACCGGGCTGGCGGACCCCGCCCC
>JANNFZ010000297.1:0-15303 GCA_031380375.1 Hyphomicrobiales bacterium | reverse complement strand
GTCGCAACGTCGACGCTGCGCTTCACTGCGGCACCATCAAGAATAGCGACGCGGTAGGCCTCGCTTGCTTCGCCCAGGGGAATGTCGCTGAGTGTCCAGCTATCAGCACTGCTGCGCGATTGCCTGATCCATGAAAGCGTAACACCCGTTCCGTCGCTGCGTCCCGAAAGTCGCACCGGAGCCAAGGGCCGCAAGGCGTTCAGGGTTGGTGCAAGTGCACGCTCGACATAGGATTCATGAGCCTGGTCGAGCCCCAGGGGACCAATGCGCCAGGTCGAGTCATCGGCCGCTTCGGCCAAAGTCACTTGCAGCTGCACCACGGCGGCATTGAGCAGCACGAAACGGCTTCCTGCGGCACGGCTTGCGAGCATTTCCGCCGCCGATCCCTCAAGCGCCCGGATGAGCCCCGTGAGGCGCCAGGTCTGGGTGGCGATCAGTTCGGCGTTCTGGAACTGAATGATCTCGAAACCCGTTGCCGCATCGCCGATCACCGCGCGGTTGCCGCCATTGAGAAGTTTTTCAACGGCCACCGATGACAGCGCGCCATAAGCCATCAGCACGTCCAGTGAATGAGTATAGTCGATGCGGTCGGCAAGGCCTGCGGGCAGTGAATTGAGTGTGGCACCCATGGTGGCCTGCGCCAAAATGCTGCGGTTGAAACTGAAACTTGCGGCAGCATCGCGGCGCAGCACGGCCAATTGCCGGGGCCAGGGATTGGCGCGGGCGGCCAGCCACGGTGCAGGTTCCAAAGCCCCGCCGGGCATGGCGAGATCCATGAGCAGCACATCGGCAGCGCCATAATGCGGTACCGGGGGTACCGCCGGCCTGCGGGCCGGTGGCGGCCATGCGGCATAGAGTTTCGCGTCATGGGCCAGCGCTTCGCAACGCCGCGCTTCACCATCGCTGACACCGCTGAGCCGCCAATCGCGGCCATTGAGGCTCACCACGTCGCCAGGCTCAAGGCCCAGGTATTTCTGCGGCAGGGAAAATTGGCTGGAGCTGCGTTGCAGCCAGGCCTCCTCCAGCAGAATGTCGGCGCGGGCCTGCGCCAGTGATTGCGAAACGGCGGCAGGCAATGTGAGAATGATTTCGCGGGCACCTGCCCCTTCGACGCGGCGTTGCCAAACGGCACCTGATCGATAGTCGAGGCCCGACTCGGCAAAGCCCAAACGCACGGCCCGCGGCAAATCAGTTTCCTGGCTCCGTGTTTCAGCAATGAGTGGCGCATCGGCCTTCACATCAACAAGGCTGTCGGGCAGCAACACAGTGGCCAGGCCCTGGTCACGTGGCATGAAACGAAGCACCCCACCGCTTTCCACCGCATCAATGGAGAAAGCCTGAAGCAGCGACTCCATTGCCTCGCGCCCGGACATGGGGCGATCCAACAGAAAGCCATCGACCTGGCCCGCAATGTCACTGGTTCCCACTGTGGAAAGGCCAAAGCGGGCACAGAGTTTTTCAACCAATGAACCCAGATCAACCGCACCGAGCCTGCCGTTCAGCCAATGGCCACGGGCATAGTTGACGCCATCGGACCACACATCATCGAGGGCCGGAAATTGCGGATACGGCCTTGCATCCCAGGCCCAACAGAAAAGCCGGGTCGCATCAACCATGCGCCCGGCGTACTCAGTCGAGGTTGGATTGTGTGCCCCCGCCGCCACCCAGTAACTGTGCGTTGCCTCAAGAAGGCGGCTCTGCATCAGGTCATCGCGTTGTGCGCCCGAAAAATACGGCGTGGCACTTTCCGATGACTTGGCATCGAAGAAAACATTGGGCTGGTTCGTTCCCTTGTCGATGGCGGGACAGCCAAGCTCGGTCATCCACACGGGTTTTGATTGCGGTACAAAAGCAGTGGGCGAAGCACTCTGCACGCCGCCCGGGCGATTATGGTGGGCGTTCGTCCACCAGCTTTTCAGGTCCTTGGGGCGGAACACCCAGGGCTTGCCATAGGCACCATCGGCGATGGTGGTGCGCGTTTGGCTTTCGCGGTCAGCGTCGGATGCATAATACCACGCAAAGCCTTCGCCGCCGGCAATATTGCCCTTGAGATAGTCGCGGTCATAAATTGATTTGGCCCCGGCAGTTGCGTCGACATGCGTGCCACCATCGCGCCAGTCGGACAGTGGCATGTAATTGTCGATGCCGATGAAATTGATGTTCGCCGCCGCCCACAAGGGATCGAGATGGAAATAAACATCATTGCTGCCGTCAGTCGGGTGATGACCGAAATATTCCGACCAGTCGGCGGCGTAGGAAATTTTCGCGGTTGGCAAAATGCTGCGGACATCATTGGCAAGCGCCTGCAAGGCAGTCACGAAAGGATAGGTGCCGGAAGCAGAGCGCAAGGTGGTGAGCCCGCGCAATTCGCTGCCGATCAAGAAGGCATCAACACCGCCTGCGGCTGCGCAAAGCTTGGCATAGTGCAGGACCATGCGCCGCAGCGACCATTCCGCAGGGCCTGAATAGACAACCTCGCCGCCGGAAACCGAAAAATCACCTGGCACAGCTGTTCCAACAAAACTTGCAACCTGCGTTGCCGCACTTGCCGTCTTGTCCGGCGTTCCCGGCAAGCCCGGCGCAACCGAAGCTGTGATGCGGCCCCGCCAGGGATAGGCATCCTGGCCCGTGCCGCCATAGGGATCGGGCAAGCTGTTGCCTGACGCCACGTCCATGAGGATGAAGGGATAGAACACCACCTTCATGCCCCGCGCTTTCAGGTCGGCGATGGCGCGCTTCACGGATTGATCGGAGGGTGTGCCGCCATAGGCCGGAACACCACTGACCCGGCTCACCTGAAAGGCGGCGGCGCGTGATTGCCCCGCCACCTTCCAGGTGTCGCCCATGGTGGTCTTGGCCGTGAAATCAACACCAGGCTTCACGTCGCAAACATTGCAACGCAAATCAGTGCCGAACCACGACACGACGAGCGAGGCCGCATCAATGTTGCGGCAGGTGTCCTGCAACTGGTCGAGCGACACGCTCCAGTCGCTGCGTGAGGCCGAGGCATGGCCGTTTTCGCTTTCGGTGTTGCCGTTGCCGGTGTTGCGGGAGATGCGCGTGGTGTCGTAGCCAAATTCCGTCGAACCCGGAATGATGCACACAGCCTTAACGGCATCGGCCACATCATTGCCGCGCCTGAAAATCTCGAAGGACAATTGCGGGATGCGGTTGCCGAAATCGCCAAGCGCCAGGCGCTCGAACACAACATAGGCAAGGCCACGATAGGCTGGGGCCTCGCTTGCCCCTTCCACGGCGGCAATGAGACTGTCGGTGTTTTGGGTTTCCGTGCCGCGATACAGGCGGTGGGTGAAACCAGTCAAATCAATCTCGCGGCCATCGGCCCAGGCGCGGCCAATCCCGTCGATCTCACCTTCGCAAAGCCCGATGGCCATGTTGGCAAAGTACGAGTAGCGCGTGACTTTCGTCTCGGCCGGCGATGATCCGCCCTTGGAGCTTTCGCCCTCGGTCGTTGTTTCCTGGACTTCCAGCAAATTGGTGGCCCATATGACCTGGCCCGCCACACGCATGCGGCCCCACAGAACCGGGATGGCAGCACCCTCCTCCGAGGCCATGACGCGAAGGTCATTGAGCCTTGGCCCTTCGAAGCGTTTGCGTCCGCCGCCGAACAGGCGCTGGTCAATGAGATTGCCGGCAAGGCCGCCAAGGGCGCGGCCCACGGTTCCGCCCAAGGGTCCGCCGAGCAGCGTGCCTGCCGCAGCGCCTGCATATTGAAGAACAACTGTTGCCATGTTTCACATCACACTGGGAATATTAGGAAACTGAAAAACAAAAGCGATGCGGGCGCGCCACCAGCGCGACAGCGGCACTTCGCAAACGGCGACTCCATCTTGCGCGTGGATCATCACGTGTTGATCGACGATGAGCCCTGCATGTTTTGCCGGCAGGTGGTCCCGCCAGCGAAACAACACGATATCGCCTCTCTGGAATTTCTTGTCAGGAACGGCTTGCAAGTGGCGAAAGCCTGCTTCGGCCAAGGCTTCGGTGCCGCCACTCTCGGCCCAATCGGCGGAATAGGCCGGTGGTGTTTCCGGTTCGGCACCTTCGATTTCGCGCCACACGCCGCGAACGAGGCCAAGGCAATCGCAACCAACATTTTTCAAGCTCGCCTGGTGGCGATAGGGTGTGCCGATCCAGCCGCGGGCGGCGGCGACAATCCTGTCACGTTTTTCCATGTCAGGCCCGCCTGCTGCCGTCGTTGCCGAGGTCGCCGGAGCGCGGAAACGCCGTCACGAAATCACTGCCCGGCATGTGGGGAAAGCCCCGGTAATTGACGGCATTGGAAAACCTGTCGTGACAGGTGGTCAGTTGCTTGTCGCAACCCGCCGTGAGTTTGACGCTTGTTCCAGCCGTCACGGAAAATTCCGGCTGCTGCCAGAGATCAAGCACGGCGGTGGAACCGACTTTGCGGTGACGGCGGATTGCAAACACACGCCCCGTTCCTGCCCCTGTCAGAAATTCAATGGAGCCACGCGAAAACCAGTCATCATCTTGTGTCACGCTGGCGATGGTTGCGGAGGAACCTGACGCACTCACCACGCTGCGGGTGATGGCAAAACTTGCAACATTCACTTTGCAGCGCCCGTCGCCGAGCATGGCATCGCAACCATATTGATAGACCCGGCCATGTTGTTGATTCAGCACATGGACAAGGCCCCGCACTTCCGCCGTGAAGGCCCCGCCACCGAATTGCACTTCGCCCATGTGACCCTTGCGCATGAGCAGGCGCTGTGTCACGTCCTGCCAGTTCACCCGCCAGATTTCGATGGCCGCATGGTCAAAATCCCCTGACCGCAAGCGCGCTTCATCGAGAACGCCGGAGGTCAACGCGCCACTGGCCTCAAGGTTGTCCACTGACAAGCCGAGCGACGATTCAATCTCGCTGCCTGTGAATCCTGCCTGGGCTTCGAAATTCGTGCCGTCAAATGTGAGCGTGCGGTCATGGTCGGTGAAACCCATCCGCGCGCCGGATTTGAGCGTGAGCCGCCAACAGTGACAGAGCGTTGTCACGCCACCGTCGAGATGGGCTTGCAGGCCTGCGGGAAGGGCTTTCATTGCCGCACCTCGACCAGCGCAATGTCGGGAATTTCGCCTGCCTCAAAATGCGCGAGATTGACGGTGATGGCATCACTGTCAAAACGCACCGGCACATCGAATGCGAAACCCGCCGTGATCGTCGCACCAGTTGCCGGAATATTGCCGGCATTGAATGTCACGATGCCGGTTGCCGCGTTGACCGTGAAGGCACTTGTCTCACTGCCATTGACAGCGAGGCGCACGCTTGCCGCCACCGGGGCCGAAATGGCGCGCGGGTAATTGCGCAAACCCAAGCCATAGGTCTTGGTCAGTTGAAAATCCGCCTGCGCGCCCGTGCCCGTGCCGATCACCTGGTCGGTGGGCGACGGCGTGGCCGACGGCCCGCAGGATTTGAAATCGGTGAAGTCCTTGAAGCGGAAGGCATGGAGCCGCCCGCGCCGTTCCTCAAAGAAGGCAATGACTGTCTGAATGTCGGCAAGCGTTTTGACGCCGAAGCCCAAATTGTAGCGCCGCCTGGAATTGGCCCAGCGGCTGTTGCGCTCTTCGCCGCCCGAGGCCGTGGTCACCACATCGGTGCGCCGTTCCGGTCCGCCGCTTGCACCCCGCGCAATGCCTGCCGGAAATTGCACATTGTCATAGCCCATTTCAGCTGTTCCTTTCGCCGCGCGCCACGGCCCGGCTCATCATGGCGGCGATCTGTGCTTGCGATTGCCGGAAGGAGGCAATGTCAGGCGTTGAAATATTGATGGTGATGTGTGCGCCACCACCGCCGCCGCGCACACCGAGTTTGCCGTCCGGCCCGCGCGCCAGTGGCATGATGGCCTCAGGTCCTGCCTCGCCCGCAACGCCGGCCCCGCCGCGCAACGGAAACAGCAGAGGTGAATTCACAATGCCGCCATCGGCGAATGGCGTGATGCCCTTGCCGCCGAGGATCCCGCCGACCAAGTTCCCAAGCGGCCGCAAGGCCTGACCCAGGGCCTGGTTGGCCATGGAGAGTGCAAGCCCCCGGAACACATCGGAGAGTTTGCGGCCATGAACGACTGCCCCGGCCAGTGATGTGATGAGTTTGTCGCCAAATGAATCCGCAAGGCGGTTCAAGTCCTGCATTTCGTTGCGTAATTCCGCCGTTCGCAAGCCGATTACACTGTTGGTCATGCTCATGTTCCACTTGCATTTTACCCATCAGGCCATTGTTCAATAAGTATATTCAAGCTGTCACGGGACAGCCCAGTCGGGCCTGTCACAGGCAGCAATTCGCGCAAGGTTGAAGCCCAGAATTCCTTTGGTGAAAGACCGCGCTCGTGAAGCCCGATGTGCATCAGGCGCGCCCAGGGAAATTTCGTCACGGCATTTCACCTGCAAAAGTCGCCTTCAAAAGTTCGGCGACGATGCGGAGGTAACCGGCGGCGGCACCTGCAACTTGCATGTTGGCAACTGTGCCATCAGTGATGTCATGGCCTGCTCCGCGCAGGCCTGCACCAATCACCCGGATTGCGTCACTCGCCCGGATGCGGCCCTGCTCAAACCTTTCGGCAATGGCCAACAAATCCTCGCCGCCATAGGCATGTTCGATTTCAGCCAAGGCCCCAAGGGTCAGGCACAATGTGTAGGGCCTGCCCGAAAGCTCGGCTTCGATTTCCCCGCGGTGACGGTTGACCATCACAGCACCGTGAAGCTCAATGCACCCGCCGAGGCGAGCGAAAGTTCAAATGCCACTTCGCCGTCATGGCGGCCGGAAAATTCCAGCGCCTGGATTTGGAAGGCTCCGGCCATTGTTCCGAAATCCGGAATGATGACCTGCCAGTTGCGGATGGTGCCGTTGAAGAACAGCCCGCGCAGGGTTTCATCGCTTGCCGCATCCTTGAAAATACCGTTGCCGCGCAGCCCTGCGGATTTCAATCCGGCACCGGCCAGCAATTCGCGCCAGGCACCTGTCGATTCCTGTGATGTTGCGTCAACCGTTTCGGCATTGAATGAAAGTGTCGAGGCACGAAGCCCGGCCACGGTTTGAAAACTGCCTGTGCCGCTTGCATCAACCTTCAACAGAAGGTCGCGGCCTTTTTGAGCTGCCATGGATGGGGTTCCTTAAATGAGGGGTTCGGTTGCAGCGCGGAAGCGCAGCGTTGCGCCAAAATTCTGGTCGGAGCGGTTGCGCGACACGCTCCAGAACACGCTGCGCAGATTGACGAGGCGATGATCAGTCAAATTGAGGTTCACGTTATCGAGGGCCAGTTCGATCAAGTCGCAGAGGCCTTGCGCCAGTGCCCTGCCCCGCTCATTGGTCGACACCGAAATCTGCACGAGATGTTCATGGGCCTTCTGGTCCATGGTGCTCCAGTCGCGGGTTTCGATCGACGAGAACTCGACGTAAGGCGGCTTGGCACCGCGCGGCAGCTCGTCGAAAACATGGGCACCACCGAGCAGAGTGGTGAGCGGCGCATGGGCGATCAACACATCTTTCATGGCCGCTTGCAAGGCAAGGGCGGCGTTCATGCAAGCCTCGCATGGCGAAAGCCCGACAACAGCTCGAGCGCTGCAAGCGGCAGGCTGGCACCATCACCTTCGCCGCGCCGGTCAAACCAGTGGGCGGTGGTGGCGAGCATCGCCTGTTTCAAATCCTGCGGCACGGCCGATGCCGCACCAAAGCCCGCCGTCACGCGGACCTCGATGCCGTTGATGGGCCGTCCAGCGCGTGGAGACGGCCGGCCATCGCGCAACACCACACGACAGGGCCTGGACAGTCCGTCGAGATAATAGTGCGCAGGGTCAAGCGTGGCCGGCGTATCATCTTCGCCATAGAGAATGACATCGGCAATGGCACTGACCGGTGCAAGGGCCAGCGACAGCACGCCATTGCCAGGCCAGCGGTCGGCATAGAGCGACTAACCTTGCGTGACGAAGCAGAGATTGCTGCGCATTTCGCAGGCCCGCCGCGCCGCGGTGACGAGCTTGTCGATGTAAGCGTCGTCGTTGCTGTGGGTGATGCGTAAATGCGCCTTGGCTTCGGCCAGCGACAAAGGCTCCGCCGCCGGAGGCGTCGTTTGGATAAGTGGCATGCATGATCCTTTCACCCCTCCCCAATTCCTGGGGAGGGGCTTGGGTGGGGAGAGAGTGGGGTTACGACACGCCGAATTTCAGCGTTTTGATGGCATCGAAATCCTGGATGCCGCCGCCCACGCGTTTGGTGGTGTAGAACAGCACATAGGGTTTCGATGAATAGGGATCGCGCAACATGCGCACCCCGACGCGGTCGACAATCAGATAGCCGCGCTTGAAATCGCCAAAGGCAATGGCGTGGGCGTCGGTGGCGATGTCCGGCATGTATTCGCTTTCGACGATGGCGAAATTCATCAGCGTTGCCGTGCCTTCCGCCGTTGCCGCCGGTTGCCAGAGGTAGTTGCCGTTGACATCCTTGAACTTGCGGATGGCGGCCTGGGTTGCCCGGTTCATGATCCACTTGCCGTTCTGGCGGTAGCCGGCGCGCAGCGCATAGATCGCGTCAACGAGCTTGTCGGAAGGGTTTGCAGCCGCAAAGCCACCGGCCACGCCGGTCGCGATGTAGCCGGTGTTGCCCCAGGTCCAGGAGGCATTTGCAACCTTCGTGTAGTCCATGAAGCCCTTCGGCTTGTTGGTGCCGTTGCCGGTGATGAAGGCTTGCGACTCCTGTTCGGCGAATATGGTCTCAACTTCCTGGGCAATCCACTGGTCAAGATTGACGGCGCTGTCATCAAGCAGCGCCTGGGTGGCGGCCGGCATGGCATAGAGTTCCATGGCGGGAAATTGCAATTCCGCCAAAGTGGCCGATGCAGTTTCGGGGCGCGCTGCCGTTTCACCCACCCAGCCTGAGGCCGCACCGGTGATGGCAAAGGGCTTCTTGTAAACCGACGACGACACCTGCCGCACATCAGCAATGCCACGCATCGGCGAGGCCTTTGAGAGCAGGCGTCCGATTTCCGCTTCGGTTTCCTGGGGCACCAGATAGCCGCCGTCGGGATTCGAGGTGATCGACATGGCCTTCTGCTCGATGGCGAACAAGCCTTGTGTTTCGCCTTTGCGCACATAGGTCTCGAAAGCCCGCTTGTGTTCGGTGGGCTCGGCGCGGGTTTCGGCAGAAAGCGCCGGGCGCTTGGCCTTCAGCGTCAGTTCATCGATGGCGCGGCTGATGCGCTCCACTTTTTCCGATGTCACGACATCGGCAGACATGCGCTTTTCAATTTGCGCAAGGCGTTGGTCATTGGCGTCCTTGAAGGCCTCGAAGGCGGTCAGCACATCATCCTGGGGGATGAGGGTTGCCACCTTGGTTTCAAGCGGTGTTGAATAGTCCATTCACAGTGCTCCTTGTTGAATTGCAGTCGGGCGCTTGTTGAAAATCTTCTCGGCAATCGCCCAATTGCCGGATTTCACGTCACTCACCCGCGCATCTTCCAGCATGGGGAAGGTGACGAGCGAGATTTCCCAAAGGTCGATGGCGATGAGCCGCCGGGCCTTCACCGTTGCATCATGGCGGGCCAATACGGTCTTGAATCCGATGGAGAGCCCGTCAATGCCGCCGTGTTCGAGCAGCGAAAACAATTCGCGGCCACGCTGCACGTTGGTGTCGAGGCGCCCCAGCACATGGAGCCCACGCGGTGTTTCGCGGATCTCCGCCCACGTGCCCACGGGCTCGGCGGGATCATGCTGGAACAGCATGCGGATGTTTTCGCAGCCACGCCGTTTCAGTGACACCGCAAAGGCCCCGGGCATGACAATATCGCCTGCCTGGTCACGCCTGCCGAACAGGCTGGCATAGCCCGCAAAGACGCCGGAGCCGGAGCAGGCAAGCAATGGCTTTCCCGCCCCGCGCCGCAAGAGACGCTGGTTCATTCAGTTGTTCCTTTTCCGAAAATTATTCGCCGTAACCCACAGCCGCCCGCTTCTCGTCGATGGTGAGGAAGGTCGCATCGTTGACACGCTTCCACAGCGCATCACGGTCAGGTGCCAGCGCTTCGACCTGGTCGAGATCGGGCCTGATCGACAGTTCACCGTCAGAATGCGGTTCGAGCCACAGCGCCAGTCCATCGGCGACGCGCAACACCAGCGGCACCACGGTTTGCCGCCAGAAATTGCGGTTGGCCTCGGCGAAATTCGAATAGGTGTTGTCGCCGGGGATGCCGAGCAGCATCGGTGGCACGCCAAATGCGAGAGCCACTTCGCGGGCTGCCATGTTCTTTGCGGCGTTGAACTCCATGTCCTTCGGTGAAAAGCCCATTTCCTTCCAATCAAGCCCGCCTTCGAGGATCATTGGCCGGCCCGCGTTGGCGGCACCTTGGTAAGTGCTTTCAAGTTCGGCTTTGAGGCGTTCGAATTGTTCCGATGACAGCTCACTGTCACGGGACGCAAAGACCAAAGCGCCCGAGGGACGCGCGGCATTGTCGAGCATCGCCTTGTTCCAGGCACTGGCGGCATTATGCGTGTCGATGGAGCGGCCCGCCGCTTCCAGCGGCGACTGGCCGTAGAAATCGTCGAGCGGATTGTACAGGCGCAAATGCAGCACATTGTCGCGCGGCAGGCGCACCGATGCTCCGCCCACGGAGTATTCGTAGGCCTCCGGCCAGCCGCTGCGTGACGGCACCACGGCGACACGATCAGGCCGCAGCGAGAAGATTTCCCTCGGTGCGCCCTCAAGTGTGACGAGTTCGGCATAGGCGTTGCCCGCCACCATAAGGTTTGCATAGAGGCATTCGAGCAATTCGCGCCCCGTTTGTGCAGGGTTCGGCCGCGCCAGCAACGATTTGACAATGCTCGTTTCTGTTTCGTTCCCGCCGCTGTAGAAGAGCAATGGCACCGACGCTGCGGCTTCCGCAACGAGCCGCACGCAACGATAGCCGATGACATTCCCGGCAAAGCCTTCGCGGGCCATGGCGGCATAATTGCGCGGAGTCCAGTGTGGCCGCCCGGCAGTGTGCAGGGCGATAAGCCCCCCCGTGGCCGAAGCCTTGGTGGCCAGCAGTGATTTCAGTTTTGTCAGCATGGTATTCCTCATCTAATTCCCCTCTCCCGAACGCGTGCCGCGTTCACCCTCTCCCGCAAGGGGAGAGGGTTGAAGCTTCCCCAAAACCAACCTTCTCCCCTTGTGGGAGAAGGTGCCGAGCGGCACTTTGCTGCGAGGCGGAAGAGGGGTTAGTGTAATCACGCGAAACGATCACAACGTCCGCACCCGTGGCTCAGTCTTTTTCTTCAACATCAGTTCCGTCACGGCCCAGACAAGTGCATCAAGACGGTCCGGGCTTTCGCCATCGCCGATCACCGCGCACATCTCGTCCTCCAACTCGGGAAACACACCGAGATGGGAAACGCGGCCCTGTTCATAGAGTGCTGCCACCGGTTCGGCACGGGCCTGCTTGGCATGCGACGCATGGACGGTGCGCAATGGCAATGTGTTATCCACCTGCATCAGGACCTCGCGCACCATGTCGCCACCCTGGTTCACTTCCGCCACCACTCGGTCAGCACCGCGTTCATGAAACAAATCGACCACGCGCTTGGCCCATTGCAGCGGACGCAGGCGCTTGCAGCTTGCATCATCGAGCACGTAACAGCGGCCATCGACACCAAGCCCGGCGCAGACAATGCCGCAGGCATTGGCCTTGGCACCCGACGAGGCCGGCGGGTCCACCGCCACCACGACACGTTTCATCTCGGGCAACACCCTGACCCTCGCGCGTTCGATCAGGTCTCGGGACCACAGTGCGCCGGTTGCATCAGTGAGCATCTCGCCTTCCAGCTCCTGGCGCCCCAGATTGGTGTTGCCGAAACGCTTCTGGATGTCGTCAATGAAGGACTTTGCCAGTTGATTGGCATTGTCCCTTGTCCTTGAGCGTGTCACCACGGTTGCGGCGTCTTCAATCAGTGTACGGATCAATCTCGTCGGTCGTGGCGTTGTGGTGATGATGGCCTGCGGCCTGTCGCCAAGGCGCAGGGCCATCTGCAAATTCATCCAGGCGGCATCAGCCTTTTTCCACTTTGCCAGTTCATCACACCACGCCGCGTCAAACTGGGGTCCGCGCAACCCTTCCGGTTCCTCCGCCGAAAAAATCTGGGCGATGGAACCATTCGCCCAGGTCACTGTGCGTTTCGATGGCTCGTAGCGCGGCCGCTCCCAATCATGATGCACCGAGAGAAGTCCCGATGAACCCTCAACCATAACCAGCCGTGCTTCGTCAAAGGTCGGCGCAACAATCGCGATGCGCCGGCACTTGCGGATCAGGGGCGCGTGAAGGCCAAGGGCCAGGGCTTTCACCCATTCGGCACCGGCCCGGGTTTTGCCGGAGCCCCGCCCACCGAGCACCAGCCAGTTGCGAAAGTCACTCCCCTCCGGCGGCAGTTGCTGGCCCGGCCTCGCCCAGTAGAGCCACTGGTTGTTCAGTTCCATCACCTCCGGCCAATCCAGCGTCTGCGACAGAAGCGCTGCCGTCCCGCGTCTCTTCGAGTCGGTCAATTTTTTGCGCAAGCTCATGACGTTGGGCGTCATCAAAATACTTGAAGTCACGGGTGGCCTGCTTGCGTTTGAGTTTGTCTTTGCGTTCAAGGTCCAGCACCTTTTCCAATGTTCGAACCAGCGTGTTCACCGACTTGATCTGGCGCTCGGTGCCAAGGCCATCGACCTCGGCGCCAATGTCGCGCAATTCCTGTTCGAGCTGTGCAACACGCTGCTGCAGCATGTCCTTCAGGCGCAGAATGGTTTCGCGGGTCGTCGGCGGCAGGTGTTTTGCGCCGTCTTTTTTCTTTTTTGATTTGCGCAGGCCGCGCATCTTCCAGCCTTGTTTCAGGGCCAGCACGGAAAGCCTGATGCCGGACAGCCCGACATCGCCTGCAATGGTTTTCACTTGTTCCGTCCCCGCCTCATAGCGCGAACGTATGCCCTCCCACACCGGATCGCCCGGCGGCGGTGTTGTCGTCATGGCTTGTCCCCTGGTTTGATTGCTGTGGCGCGAAACGACAAAGGCCCCGCGTTGCGGAGCCTTTTGCCTTCACCCAATTCTGGAGTGTGCCGAGATCTACACGAAACACCGCGCGGTGTCAAGCGTTATTTTCATATAACAGGAATTATTATCATTGGCGCTTGCTTGATCGCCGCAGTGTTGCGCTTATACTCCATGCCATGCCGATGCCGCCGCGATTTCTGTTCATGGACATCAACCTCGCTTGCAACCTGCGTTGCCAGCATTGTTTCTTCTGGACCCGCGACGACGAGACCGAACGTTATCTCTCGCTGCCCCGGCGCCAGGAGATCATCGCCGAATTTGCCGAACTCAGCCCAAAGGGCCGCCTCGTCATCTGTGGCGGTGAACCCATGCTGGCGCTCGAAACCTATTTTGGTGTGGCCAAAGGGGCACGGAAGCACGGGCTTCATTGTCTTTCTGTCGTGAACGGCACGCGCATCCGCAGCCTCGACATGGCGCGCCGCATGGTTGAGGAAGGCCCCCATGAAATCTCCATCTCCCTGAACAGCCACAACCGCGGCCTCCATGACCGCACGCGTGGCGTCAACGGCGCCTACGACAAGGCGGTCAAGGCACTTCGCCTGCTGGTCGAAGCCAAGAAGCGCTGGGGCTCCAGCGACACCAAAATCATCGTGATGGGCCTCATTTTTTCATCGAACTACCGCTATATTGAGGACTTCTATGATCTCGTCCTCAACGACATCGGCGCCGACAGGCTCAAACTCAATTTCATCCAACCCTCCTTCGGACAGAATGGCGAAGTCGATCCCTTCTATGAACACGAAGGCGACGTTGATCCCGACGAACTTCATCAAATTCTCAAGATGGCAGACAAGCGCTTCACCCTGGGGCTCAGCCCCGTGTGGATGGCCCAGGTCGCCATGTATTTCCGCTCCCTCCAGCGCATGAAGGACAGGTCCAAAGGCTGGGGCATTGCAGCTGGCACCGACGAGCACATCTGCAACAGCTACGAACGCAATGTCATGGTCGACAACTACGGCACGGCGCGTCTGTGTTTTTCCACTCAATTTCCTGGCCGCCAGCTTGAAAAACCCGGTGACTTGACCGCCCTCTGGAAGGAGTCAGACGAAACGCGCGCCCTGATGCACAAGTGCAACCAGGTCTGCGGCATCAGCCACAGTGTCCGCCGCGAGGCGAGCACCACAGCTGGAAATGCGTTCCGGACGGATCATGAATCAATTCACGCGGCGGCGTGGAACCCAAACTACTGACTTGGCCCTCCTGCCTTCGTCCCCACCCACTTCTGGAGTGTGCCGAGAACTACACGAAACACCGCGCGGCGCAGTTATATACCTGACACATGCAAAAAGTGAGGTCATTTATGGATCGACAGGCCGACCCTCTAATTATCACTCCTCAGATGCGTTTGGCTGGGATGGCTGCGTTTGAAAACTGTTCTGGTTCTTTTGACGATTATTCGTTGGTTGAGGCGGTTTATATTGCCATGGCTTCCCAACGAACGATCGAAGTTTTTCCAGTTCCGGCGCAGCCCCCTGGATTTGAGCGTGGTGAAGCCCCAGCGTGATTGATATCTGGTAAAGGTCCGCAGTTGCTCGATCAAAAGTCTCATTGGAAACCGAGTATATTTCCACTCTGTCGGGCAGGGCTCGTAAAAATGATGATACGGTCCCGTCTGGCTGAACTCCTCGATGAAGAATGTCATTTCTGAGCTTGGTGATCATTCCCAGTTGGGTGAGGCATCTTAAAACGTCTGCCGGGACTTCTTGTCTTCGAGCTTCATAAACCCTCTTGATGAAAGAGGAGCACGCATCGACCTTCGCACCACTGGTAACTGCGTTACATTCGTCCTTACTAATTCCGAGGAGCAGGCTGAGAAACATCAGCAACACACTCTCACAGCCCGCGAATTGAATGACAAACAAACCCAGTTTGTGGCAAAAACCGTCTCCAACCGTTACGGACTCTGACATGGCTAAAACCTCCGATGACAAGAAACGCGATGAAATCCTGAAGCGGATGCTTCAGACGCCACACAAGCCGCACGTTCCAAAAAAGAAAGCGGCGAAAAAGAAAAAGGGCTGAACTCCAGTTCAGCCCAAGTCTAGGGAGCGTTAACTATTCCGTAACCGGCGTAGTGGAGTTTGTCCCCATGACAAGGCCAATGGCGTGCAAGCAATCGGTCCTGTTCCAGTAGGATTCCCCTGAGTTCGCAACTTTCTTGTAGTTGGCAGCGTAGAGCGTCCAGCGCCACTGGCCGCCCTCAGTGTAGATTTTAAAAAAC
>JANNFZ010000050.1:0-4415 GCA_031380375.1 Hyphomicrobiales bacterium | reverse complement strand
CGGCCATCCGGGCCAAGGCGCTTCGAGGGATTGAACGACGTGGGATCAAGTCCCGCCTTCTTGGCCAGTCCCGAGGCCGAAAAACCATAGCGCTCGGCAACAACATCAATCGCATTCCAGACTTGCTTGTGGGAAAACATGGATGACCTCTGTTCCGCTTGGAAAAAACCGCAATTGGGAAATAATGCCTGAATAGTGGTGGCTTGTCCAGTTCAAATTGTGTTATCCCGGGCAATCGCAACGCGGGGCGGGCCATGGGGCTGTTCAAGATCATCGCCAGTGAAAAATGGCAAGAGGCGGTGGCGCAAGGCTGCTTCAAAGGTGCTGCCATTGATCTGGCCGACGGCTACATTCACCTTTCAACTGAATCCCAGGTCGAAGAAACAGCCCGCCTGCATTTTGCCGGGCAAAGCGGCTTGCTGCTTGTGGCCTTTTCGGACACACAATTCGGCCAAGACCTGAAATGGGAAGCCTCACGCGGCGCAGCACTGTTTCCCCATGTCCATGGCACGATTGATCCAGGCACAGCACTCTGGGCAAAACCGCTTCCCTGGAATGGCCACTCCCATGACTTTCCGCCTGGCTGGCGGCAATGAACTTTCTCTCGGCAATGTTTCCCGTGGTCCGGCCCGTTCTGCACAAGCTCGATGCCGAAACGGCGCACAGGCTTACCATTGCGGCGCTGCGTTTTGCGCCGTCTGCTCGACCTGTCGCAACGCCTGCCTTGCGGCAGAAATTGTTTGGCATCGACTTTCCCAATCCGCTGGGTCTCGCACCTGGTTTCGACAAGAATGCCGAAGTGCCTGACGCCATGCTGGGGCTTGGTTTCGGCTTTGTGGAACTGGGCACGATCACGCCGCACCCGCAATCGGGCAATCCGCGCCCCCGGCTTTTTCGCTTGGGCGAAGACCGCGCCGTCATCAATCGCCTGGGCTTCAACAATGATGGCGCTCAGGCGGTTTTGGCGAGGCTCGCGGCGCGTGGGGACAGGCCCGGCATTCTCGGCATCAACATCGGAGCCAACAAGGACTCAAGCGACCGCATTGCCGACTATGTGGCGGGCATCAAAAGCTTTGGTGCCTTGGCCAGCTATCTCACCATCAATATTTCCTCGCCCAACACACCGGGCTTGCGCGGGTTGCAAAGCCGCGGTGAATTACTGCGTCTCCTCGAAGCCTTGGGCAACGCCCGTGCAAAATTGCAGCGCCCGGTCCCCATGCTGCTCAAGATCGCCCCCGATCTCAACGAAGCGGAACTGGATGACATTGTCGCGTGCTGCGGTGAGGGAAGAATTGATGGTGTGATCATTTCCAACACGACACTGTCGCGACCGGCCTTGCGCTCTTCCCATGTTTCCGAGGCGGGTGGCTTGTCGGGAGCACCACTCTTCGAACTCTCAACCCGGCAGCTGGCAAAATTCCACCAGCGCAGTGATGGCAGAATTCCCCTGGCCGGTGTGGGTGGCGTGGAAGATGCAGAGACAGCATTCGCCAAACTTGAGGCCGGCGCGTCGCTCATCCAGCTCTATTCGGCGCTGGTCTATCAGGGGCCAGCCTTGGTGAGCCGCATCCTCTCGGGACTCGACGAGAAGCTGGCAGGCCGCAGCCTGTCCGCCATTGTGGGTTCCCGGTCTGCGACCATCGCAGCGGGTGAAAAGATCCTGAAATAACGTGGTTAAAGATTTGTTGACGGTTCCGGTGCCAAGCTGCGGGCAATTGTAAATCCGGAGTAATTCATGCCGCCCGTTTCGCAGGCATTTCGTTGTGTTTCAGTGGCGGGCCTTGTGCTGGCCACCGGGCTATTGGCGGCGTGCCAGAACAAAGGATCAACGCTGGGCGGCGATGGCCTGACCACGGCCAGCCTTGAACAGCCTTCCGACACGCCCTCATTCAAGAAGACCGAAAAGCTCTCCAAGGCCTGGGAAAAAGACAAGAGCAATTCCAAACTGGGCTTTGCCTATGCTGACAGCCTTGTCCAGTTTGGTCAGGCACCGGCCGCAGCCAAGGTGCTGCGCACCACCGCAGACACCAATCCCGACGATGCCGCAGTGCAGGCGGCAGTCGGCAAGAAGCTCCTTGCCACCAGTGCCGCAGGTGATGCCGTGACAGTCCTCGAACGGGCCGTGGCGCTCAACCCAACCGATTGGCAAAGCCTCTCGGCACTTGGTTCAGCCTATGACCAAATGGGCCAGCACGCCGATGCCCGGCAGAAATACCAGGCGGCTCTCGCCATCAAACCGGGCGAGGCCGGCATCCGCAATAATCTCGCCATGTCCCATGCCCTGCAGGGACAATTGCCAGAGGCCGAACAAATACTCCGTGAGTTGGTGAGCGGCGGCAGTGACGCGGCGAACCCGCGCATCCGCCAGAACCTGGCACTGGTGGTGGGCTTGCAGGGACGCTTTGACGAGGCCCGCGACATTGCAGCCAAGGACCTGCCGCCTGACGAGGTTGAGGCCAATCTTGCCTATCTGCAGGAAATGCTGGCACAGCCCGACACCTGGGCCACGCTTCAGCAATAGTCACGGCCGCTTTTCCACCCATTCGGTGAAGGCCACAAGCCATTTGCCAAGGCGCTCGCGGGTTTCGGGGTCCGTCAAGTTGCCGCTTTTGTCGAACTTCAATTCATTGTGGACGATCATGATCTCGGGCCTTGGCATGACGATGGCCTGGAGTGCCTGCAGGTTCTGGCGTAAATGATATTGCGCCCGGGCCGTTCCGGCCATGGCGCCTTCGCTGGCCCCCACGATGCCGGTGCGCTTCCATTTGAATGGTGCCTTGCACATGGAAAGCCAATCCGTGGCGTTTTTCAAAACGCCGGGCATGGAAAACTGGTACTCGGGCGTTGCGATGATCACACCATCGGCGGCACGGATGCGCTCTGCGAGGTCGGTCACCAGTTTGGGTTTGCCATGGGCGTCAATGTCATCCTCATCGTAAAGCGGAATGCCGTGCAGCGTGACAATCTCGATTGAACTGCCGCCGGGCAGCAGTTCTGCAATGGCCCGCAGCAGGCCTGTGTTGGTCGACGCCTTGCGCAGGGCACCGCTGAGGCCGATGAGTTTCACGAAGCATCTCCTGTCTTGATCTCTCTCAATGCAGCCATTGCCCTGTTGCGCGCAAGGCCGTGGTTGACAATGGGCTTTGCATAAAACGCAGGCGGCACGGTCATGTCCCAGGGGTGGTGGATAAAATCATCCGGCACGTCACGGAGTTCCGGCACCCAGCGCCGTACATAGGAACCTTCAGGATCAAATTTTCCACCCTGCAATAGCGGATTGAAAATACGGAAATACGGCGAGGCATCGGCACCGCAGCCCGACACCCATTGCCAGGAGGCAGAATTATTGGCGATGTCGGCATCAACCAGCGTGTCCCAGAACCACCGCGCACCTTGCGTCCATGAAATGAGCAAGTCCTACACCAGAAAAGAAGCGACGATCATCCGTACCCGGTTGTGCATGATGCCTGTGGCCCACAGCTCACGCATGCCGGCATCGACAATCGGATAGCCGGTCTGCCCGCGCTGCCAGTGCCTAAGGCCAACAGGATCAGTGAGCCATGGAAACCCTGCAAAGGCGGGTTTGAACGGCTGCGTGGGCAAGGTCGGATTGTGGTGCAGCAGGTGATGTGAGAATTCCCGCCACAGCATTTCCTTCAGGAATTTTTCGCCGTCACGGTCAAGCCGCCCTTCGGCGCGTGCCATGGCATGACGTAACCCCTGCCACACTTGATGCGGGGAAATTTCTCCCCAATGCAAATGCGGCGACAGGCGCGATGTGTTGCCGGAATCCGGACGGTCGCGGCCATCGGCATAACCGGCAAGGCCTTCTTCCAGAAATTCAGCGAGGCGCGCCTGCGCTCCCGCCTCGCCAGGTTGCCACACGTTCTGCATTTGCGCCGCCCAGTCGGGATTGGATGGAACAAGCCCCCAGTCATTCAACGCATCACTTTTCAATTGCTGCTTTGCCCAAGCGATCTTGGGCGCGGGCTTCGCAGGCCTTGGTTCGCCCGTTGCAAAACAAGCCCGGGAAAACGGCGTGTAGACTTTGAAATACGTCCCCGAGCCATTGCGGATGTTTTCCGGTTCGTGGAGCAGGAACCCGCCGTGGCGATGGCAGGCGACACCCGATTCATCGCAAAGCGCCTTGACCCCGGCCTCCAGCGCACCGGCCCACGGCGCATAGTCGCGGGTGAAATGGAGGTGGCTGGCATTTGTCTCCGCCACCACGTCGCGCAACACCTGGACAGCGGGGCCTTGGCGCAAGACAAGCGGCAGTGATTTTCCGAAGACTTCAAGACTGCGGTTAAGCCACCAGCGCGACGCCCCGCCCCAGCGCCAGTCGCCAGGTGAAGCATCATCGAGAATGAAAAGCGGGATCACGTCGCCGGCGGCGGTTGCCGCAGTCAACGCCG
>JANNFZ010000038.1:0-5439 GCA_031380375.1 Hyphomicrobiales bacterium | reverse complement strand
GCCTTCAGGGGCCGGAAAGACCACGATCTTCACGCTGCTGCAACGCTTCCATGATCCCGAGCGCGGCACCATCACGCTGAACGGCATTGACGTAAAATCGCTCGACCTCGAAGAGTTGAGGGGGGCCATCGCCACGGTGCCGCAAGACCCGGTGATTTTTTCCGGTTCCATTGCCGACAATATCCGCTTTGGCCATCCGGACGCCAGCGATGCCGATGTGGTGAGCGCCGCAAAGGCGGCCCGCGTTGATGTTTTCGTCGATGATCTGACAGAAGGCTATGGCACCAGGGTCGGTGAGCGCGGTGTGACACTTTCGGGCGGCCAGCGCCAGCGCATCGCCATAGCCCGGGCGATTTTGCGTAACGCGCCGGTGCTGCTGCTGGATGAAGCGACAAGTGCGCTCGATGCTGAAAGCGAAAACCTGATCCAGCAGGCGCTTGAGCACGTCACAAGGAATCGAACGACCCTGGTCATTGCCCACCGCCTTGCCACGGTCAGAAACGCCGACCGCATTCTGGTGTTGGAAAAGGGCAGGCTGGTGGCCCAGGGGACCCACGCGCAATTGCTGAAGAAGAGCCCGCTCTATGCCAAGTTGGCAAAGCTGCAATTTAGTGCGACGAAGTGAGGATGGCAGCGGTTTCGGTTTCAGACTTCAAGGATGTGCTCATTGTATTGGCAACGGCTGGGGTGGTGATTCCCCTGCTGAAGCGCCTTGGTGCCAGCACCATCCTCGGTTTTCTTGTGGTTGGCATTTTTCTCGGCCCCCACGTGCTGGGACTCGCCGCACAAACCATTCCGGCACTCGGCCTCTTTGCCATTGGTGATCCCGAGACCATTGGCGGACTTGCGGAACTGGGTGTTGTCTTCCTGCTGTTCCTGATTGGCCTTGAACTGTCGCCGGAACGGCTGCTGACCATGCGCCGTCTGGTTTTCGGGCTCGGTGCCGCCCAGGTCGTTTTCAGTCTCGCGGCCATCATCACGGCAGCACTTCTGCTGGGCCTCGATCAACGCGCCGCCCTGGTCATTGGCCTTGCCCTGTCACTTTCTTCCACGGCAATCGTAGTGCAATTGTTCGCCGAGGAAAAACGCCTGGGCTCGCAAGCCGGACGTGCCAGTTTCGCCATCCTGCTGATGCAGGATCTGGCGGTGGTCCCCATGTTGATGTTGGTTGGCATCCTCGGCCAGCCGACAGGCGGCAGCCTTGTGCTCAGCATTTCCCTGGCGCTGCTGCAGGCCTTCGCGGCTGCTGCGGCCATCGTGTTGATCGGCCGTTATGCACTTCGCCCGCTCTTGAAGCTTGTGGCTGTCAGCAACAGTCCGGACCTGTTTCTTGCAGCCGTGTTGTTCATTGCCCTTGGCACCGGTGCCCTTGCCACGGCGGCGGGTCTCAGCATGGCACTCGGTGCTTTCATCGCCGGATTGATGCTGGCGGAAACCGAATACCGCCGCGCCATAGAGGCGATCATCGAACCCTTCAAGGGCCTGCTGCTCGGTGTGTTCTTCCTGATGGTGGGCCTGAGGCTCGATCTGCATGGCGCCCTTCAGATGCCGCTGCAATTGTTGACACTGGCTGTTGCCGTGGTGGTTTTAAAGGCACTGATTATTTATGGCGCCGCGCGGGCTTTTCGCGTGCCCCGCCATGCGGCCTTTGAAACAGCACTGTTGCTTGGCCCCTGTGGTGAGTTTGCATTTGTGATTGTGGGCTTGTCGGCGGCATCGGGGCTGCTCGCAAATGATGTGGCCTCGACTGTCTTGCTGGTTGTGTCACTGACCATGATGGCAATTCCTGTGCTGGCGCGGGCCGGGCGGCCGCTCATTACCTCCTTGCGTGACCAGGCCAGCTTGGGCGAAATGCCCCCGGTTCTTCCTGCCGACAGCCATGACCATCAGGTCATCATCGCAGGCTTTGGCCGGGTGGGTTCGTTGGTGGCGTCCATGCTCGATGAACACAAGCTCACTTATTTGGCCATCGACGCCGACGCAAAGTCCGTCACGACGGCGCGCAAAGACGGTCATGATGTCTATTTCGGTGACGCCGCCGATGCCAACTTCCTCCGCGCCTGCGGCATTGAACGCAGCGTGGCGCTCGCCGTCACCATGGACAATCCAGTGCGCGCCGAGGAAATTGTAAAGATCGCCCGCAAGCTCAACCCGGCCATCAAGATCATTGCCAGGGCCCGCGACGAGCGTCACGCCATGCGGCTTTATCTTGCAGGCGTCACCGAAGCGGTTCCCGAAACCATCGAGTCGAGCCTGCAACTCGGAGAAGCCCTGCTTGTTGAAACGGGGATTCCCATTGGGCTTGCCATCGCCTCGGTGCATGAGCGCCGCGACGGCTTTCGCAAATTGCTAGGCCGCCCCAACCGCCGGGAGCGGGTCGAGGCCTCGCGCAAAAGGCTGCGGCGCAAGCAGACAATGGAAAGATAGGGTGGCGAATTCAAAACCGCGCAGCACGGCAGCATGGAAGCCCCACCCCCGCCCCTCCCCGAGGATCGGGGAGGGGTGAAGAATGAAGTGTTGGGTACACCCCTCCCCAATGTTTGGGGGGGGGTAGGGGTGGGGTCAACGCACGGTCACCCGTTCATCACGGCAATCGCTTCATCGAGCAATTTTTGTGAACTGGCACAGAGCACATTTCCGCCTTGTGCCGGATCATTGCCGCTCCACGAACCCACAACGCCGCCTGCTCCCGTCACAATGGGGATGAGTGCCGCGATGTCATAGATTTGCAGCGCGGGATCCATGGCGATATCGAGATGGCCCGCCGCCAAAAGCGCATAGGCGTAGCAATCAAGGCCGTAGCGCACGGTCTTTGCGACATGACGCAAGCGCTCAAATGGTGCTGCCGCTTCATCTCGGTAGAGATAGGGCGACGTGGTGCCGACTAGGCAATCGCCAAGGCTCCGGCCGGGGCCGACCTTGATGGCCTGTGTGACACCCCGGTGGTCAAGCCAAGCCCCTTCGGGATTGCCGTAGAAAGTGTCTCCCACAAAGGGTTGGCACATGACGCCGAGCAGGGGTTTGCCATCGAGATAGAGGCCGATGAGTGTCGCCCAACTCGGCAGTCCGATGACAAAGGCCCTGGTGCCGTCGATTGGGTCGAGGACCCAGGTGAACCCGGATGACCCGGTCTTGGTGCCATATTCCTCGCCGATGATGCCATGCTGCGGATAGTGCCTTTCGATGAGATGGCGAATGGCCCGCTCGCCCGCCCTGTCGCCTTCGGTAACGGGGTCCCAATCCCGGGCCGCCTTCACCTCGACCGCTGCGTTTTGCCGGAAATGCGGCAGTATTTCCTTGGCCGCAGCCTGGGAAAGGTCGAGGGCAAACTGGGTTAAAACTTGCAATTCAGAGCTGTTCATTGTGGGTGCCATACCGGGAAAGCTGTGGAATTTGATGATATATATTGCAGTGCAGCAGAAATTTTCTGTTATGCAGATTTGGCATGGCCGTATCAGGTTTGTGAGACAAGTCACTTATCGCTTTGATTATATTATGTAAAAATTATGTGGGCTGTATCTGTGCACGGGTTTGCGATGATCTGCATCAATTACATTCTTGAAAGTCAAATGTTGCAGTGCCATATTTCCCTTGTGAGACGAGAATGCGTTCTTCTCTCGCAGCCCTTTTGGGCGTTTCCTCCCTAGACTTGGGCCGATCACTTTGTGGATCGGCCCCTTTTTATTCCGCCGCCTGCTGCATCGGCTTGAGCCCCGCCAGATTGCTGGTGAGGCCTGCAAGGCCAATGGCCACGCCGCTGAGCACCGCCTTGACTTGAAAGTAGTTGGCCGAGCGCCGCATGTGCCCTTCGTTCATATAGAGGGCGCGGTTGATTTCAATTTGCAGCGCGTGGCGGCCGTTGCGCGGGCAACCATGGGTCTCGGTGATGAAACCCCCGGCATAGGGCCTGTTCCGCGACACCCGAAGCCCCGCTGTCGCCAATTGCTGCTCCAGCCAGGTGGCAATCTCCGGATCGCACGCCGAGCCAAACCTGTCGCCGATCACCACATCAATGCCGCGCCCGGCGAAACTGCCGCTGACCGCCGAGGACGGCATGGAATGGCAATCCACCAGCAGGACAAATCCCGTCTCGCGATGGGCCTCATCGAGCAACATCGAAAGGGCCCGGTGATAGGGCCTGTACACTTGGTCGATGCGGGCCAGCGCTGATCCGAGTCCGATGCGGCCGCGGTAAATCTCAAGCCCCTCCGCCACAAGGCGCGGGATCGTGCCAAGGCCGCTGGCAACGCGCGGCGAAGCGACATTGGCAAAGCCCGGCACATCCTCGACAAACATCCGGGGATCAAGCTCATAGGGCTCGCGGTTGAGGTCGATGTAGCTGCGCGACACCAGCGCCCGCAACATCGGCGCACCAGCAGCGATGCAGCCTTCGAAGAGATCATCGACAAAGGAATCTTCCGAGGCCCTGAGCTTCGCTGGTGGCAGCTTGGCACCGGCCACAAATTCCGGCGGCAAAAACGCGCCGCTGTGCGGTGAATTGAACACCATGGGGGCCAGCCACTGGGCCGGTGCCAGAATGTCAAAAAGCTCGTCCTGTTTCAGCACTTTCAGGAAACGTCCCGTCTTGTTGCCATGTTATGGGCCTGATTTTCCTGCTTTGTCCAGTCAGACCGAAGGGCTGCGTGCTTCCCCGATCAGACGGAATCGTCTGATCGAAGAGGATTCGCGCCGATTCAATATGTTGGTGCATGTCCTTGCCGCCAAACCGCTGCACACTTTGGCGGGACATGCACTAAATTCACGTGCTGTTTACCCGAGCTTCCTATGGTCGATGACCGACATTGATATCGCCCGCACAAGTCGGCATAGTGAACGCACTGGACCCATGAAAACCGACACAATGGTAAAAATACTGCTGGCTGAAGACGACAATGACCTCAGGCGCTTTCTTGTGAAGGCTCTCGAGCAGGCTGGCCATACCGTCACGTCTTTTGGCGAGGGTGCTTCGGCCTTCGAGGAAATCAAGCAGGAGAGTTTTGATTTACTGCTGACCGATATCGTGATGCCGGAAATGGATGGCATCGAACTCGCCCGGCGCGCCGCCGAACTTGATCCGGCCCTCAAGATCATGTTCATCACGGGCTTTGCGGCTGTGGCTTTGAACCCTGATTCCAAAGCCCCGAAAGAAGCCAAGGTCCTGTCAAAACCTTTCCACCTTCGCGACCTTGTCAATGAAGTGAACCGCCTGATGGCGGCCTGATTTCGCCGCTTGCCACGGCAAGCGCAGCCCGATATAGGCTCGCGCACCGCAGTCAAAGTGGGTGGTTAGCTCAGCGGTAGAGCACTACCTTGACATGGTAGGGGTCACAGGTTCGATCCCTGTACCACCCACCATTTATTCGTCCCTTTTTTGAGGTCTGGCGCAACGGACGATCAAATCGGAACGATTTGAGAGAGAAAAGTTGCGCCAACATATTG
>JANNFZ010000021.1:0-4203 GCA_031380375.1 Hyphomicrobiales bacterium | reverse complement strand
GCTGATAGGTGGCCCGGCCAAGCGAGACGCCATCAAGGTGGATGATCTCAAAGCGGCCAAACGGAAATTCGCGGACTTCATCAGGTTTCTCGAAGGATTTGAGCAGGGTTTCAGACATCGCCGTCCTCCTTCAATTGTCCATCCCTTCTGAATGAACACGCAAACGCTAACATGCGGGCAAAGTGCAGACAAGACGTGAGACGGCTGCCGCACCGGCAAGGGTGCCGGGGCCGTAGGACAGAGTTTGAATTTACCCTGTCAGCCGCTTGTTGGCGAATGCGGAACCTGCTGCGGCGAGGCGAGCACGAGCCGGAAGCGGTTGTCGAGCCGGACCGAACCATCGCTTCGGGTTGCCGATCGCAGCGCATCTTCAACGGTGAGCTTGACGCGTTTCTCCCCGACATGCGCGATGGCGCGCGCAGAGGCTGACATCACCGCGCGGACCGCCACATCAATACCGGCAAATTCCAGCGGCGCTGAAAACTCCATGGCATCCTTTGGCTTTAGTCCTGCTTGAACCATCACTCCTTCAATCACGCCGTCATTGGCCAACTGCAACGGTTGCGGCGGCGGAGCATCGCGCGGTGCTGGCGGCAGCAGCGCAAAGATTGCGGGCATCACCTTGGTGAGAAGGTCACAATCCTCCCTTTTGCCCCACACCATCATTGCAACCGTCCCGTTCGCTCGGCAGACCCGCCCGGCCTCGGAAAGGGCGCCCGCCAAGTCGCCGGCAAACTGGAATGAATTGATGCCGGTGACAACGTCGAAACTTTCATTTGCGAAAGGCAGCTCTTCCATTTCCCCAATTTCGATCCTGGCCCCCGGCAAGCGGCCAAGGGCGATGGCAACCAATGCCCCCGCAGCATCGAGACCGGAAACTTCCGCCCCGCGTTGCCGGGCAAGAACCAGCGCGCCACCTGCGCCGCAACCGATGTCAAGCACGTGCGACCCGCGACGCACTTTGGCGCCATCCAGAACTGCCTCGAACACCTGACTCCAGGCAGGCTCATTTGCAGCCGCCCAGTCTGGTGCCCGTGCACCCCAATTTTCCCCTTGCTGTTTCGCGGTGCCCATATTGGATTCGTCCCATTTTGCCGATCATCCATTGGCCGTTGTAGCGCCAGTCGACACATTCGTCCAATTCATGATAGTCATATACATCATGAAAAACCTGCATCTCAGGCAGTTCGACTTGAACCTGTTGAAAGCCTTGGACGTGCTGCTCGCCGAGCGCAATGTCACGCGGGCCGCCGAGCGTCTGGGTCTGACCCAGTCGGCCATGAGCCACACGTTGGCCAGGCTGCGCACAGCTTTTGGTGACGCATTGTTCGTGCGTGGTCCCGGCGGGGTCAAGCCGACGCCGAGGGCGGAGGCAATCAGTCATTCCCTTGCCCGGGCGCTATTTGACCTGACCCACATCATTGAACCACCAGGCGCGTTCGATCCCTTCCGCGCCAGGCGCCGGTTCAGCATTGCGACCGACGATTATCTCGAGCGGTTGTTGCTGCCGCGACTTCTGTCGCGGCTTTGGGCCACAGCCCCAAGTATTGATGTCGATGTTGTGCCGGTCAAGGACCGACCGGGAGAAAGCCTGGCCTCTGGCATTCCGGACCTTATTGTCAGTGTAAGCGCACTGAAGAAGCAGATGCCCGGGGCCCACATGGAGCATCTTTTTGACGAACACTTCGTCTGCGTTGTGCGTGAAGGCCATCCGCTGGCCGGGCGCAAACTCACACTCGACAGATTTACCACACTGTCCCATGTACTCGTGGCCCCGCAGGGCAAACCCGGCAGTGTCGTTGACACTGAGTTGGCCAAGAGTGGACGGCGCAGGCGCATAGCCGTGACCGTTCCGCATTTCCTCGCCGCCCTGCATATCGTCCGGGAATGCGATGCGGTCCTCACGATCGGCGAGCGGATTGTTCGGCACGATCCAATCGGCCTGCGGCTGTGCAAGCCGCCTCTCGCCTTGCCGCACTTCTCGGTCGCCGCTTTCTGGCATGACCGCAATCACATGGATAGTGCTCAAGCGTGGTTCCGCGCCCTTGTGGCCGAAACTGCACGAACAATTTGACCAACACCGGAAAATTGAATCAGCTTGCTGACCCTGCCCATGGAATTGCGATTTCGCTTCTGGTCTTGCCTGACGGCACCACTGCTGCAAATTGGGTCCAATGCCGGACCGTCCCGTTACTCTAGAGCAAAAGCCTGTCATTCGGAGTCAAATTCACTTCATCCTCCATCGGCGGGCTTGCCTGTCGGCGGACTTGATCCGCTGAACCCGCCGAACCAGTTTTTCTGAGGCTCTGGGTGGGCGGGTTAAACCCGCCCATGGAGGATATTTGGATTCAATTGACCATCCAATGCTCTAGACGGCGGCGCGAATTTCACCAACTTCGGTTTTCCGCCAATTGCGCAGCGTCACATGCGCGAAGTCCTGCAGCGAGCGGACCTCGTCTTCTGTCCACACGTCAAGTCCCAGCAACACACCAGCAATGGCAGCATGCGCGGCCCGCTTGCCGCCATCGTCTACTTTCAGCGCAAAGCCCAGCCCGGCATGGGGAATGGCACCGCAATAGACGGCCTCCGCCCCGTATTTTATGAAAAGCCGGGGCACTGCCTTCATAATCCGGGTATCAAAACCACTGCGGCCTTCAATCATGAAGGGGTGGTGGCGCGCGGCGCGCATGATCCAGATTCCTGCCACGTTGCCTGGTGATGCAAGCCGCGCAAATCCGAGCGCCAGATTGCGCAAGGGAAATGCCCAAGTTGGGACCGAACAACCGTCAATGCCCACCGGCGCATGGGCGAGGTCAACGTCGCAGAACTTTTCGATGGTGGCCCGGACGGCCTGTTGCACCGGATGTTCCTGGTTTGCATAGCCAGACGCGGGTGCGCCGAGCTGCCGTGCCAGTGCCAGCATGCCCGCGTGTTTTCCGGAGCAACCATTGTGAATGGGACGCGGCTCTTCGCCCGCCTTGGCGATTGCGACGACGTCGTTGCGCTCGTATGGCCAATGGGGCCCGCACTCGAAGGCTGCTTCGCTGTTTTGGGCCTTGGCAAGAATCGAGGCCGCCACGCGCAAATGTTCAGGCTCGCCGTTGTGTGAGGCGCAGCACAGGGCAATCTCCTCATCATTCAGGCCGAAACGTTCCGCAGCACCACTTTCAATCAGCGGCACGCATTGCAAAGCCTTGATGGCCGAGCGCGAAAAAACCGGAAAGTTGATGTCACCAGCGGCGGTGACGATTGCGCCTTTTGCATCAGATACGACATAGGTGCCGCGGTGCTGGCTTTCGATGGTACCGCCGCGGGTGACGGTGGCGATGACGGGATTGCTGGTCATGATATTTCTGCGTATTCGGCGGAAAGCAAGCTTTCGTCAACCAAAACTATGGCGACGGCGTTGTATTCAGCGCCAGCCGGTATTTTTCCGCATCCCAGTTCAGCAATTGTTCATTGTCTTCGTCAGTGAGTGCTATCAATTGCACTGAAGGATCAAGCCTTGCAAAAACATTGCAGAGGCAGCCGAGCATCGGCTCCACCGCAGCACTGGCATTTTCATGGACGAGAACACCCTTGCCGACCATGGCCAAGGCGGGTGCACCTGTTGCGGGATCAGCGGGAATTCGCGCGCCCAGAAACAACACATGATCGGGATAATGGCAGCGGTTGGCGGCGTGGCTGTGGCTCCAGGGGTCGAGCGCAAAGCCGTGGGAAATTTCGTCGGCGGGCAGGCGATAGGTGGTGCCCTTGGCGAGGTCCGCAAGGCCCGCAAGATCAGGCGGCGGTGGGGACCGGGCTGGCCGTTGCAGAACCTTGACCACGCGGCGCAACAGGGCCTCGGCTTTGGCCACCGTATCACCGCCAACTGCAAGGCCGTGGTTCTGCAGGATCA
Source organism: Hyphomicrobiales bacterium (assembly GCA_031380375.1). Taxonomy (GTDB): domain Bacteria; phylum Pseudomonadota; class Alphaproteobacteria; order Rhizobiales; family Aestuariivirgaceae; genus Aestuariivirga. The sequence continues at coordinate 305 of JANNFZ010000021.1, read as the reverse complement.
GCACCTCGGTTGCGGGTTCGATGACACGGCGGATGGCCCGGCATAACTGCAATCCCGGCCGCGCATATGGAACGAAAGCCCAGTTGAAAGGTGCGAGCAATGGCGTGAGCAATGCTTTTGCATCCTGTTGCACCGCCCAGGCAATGGTGTTGACACAGTGGACATGGAGCACGACCGAATGGCGCATCAATCCGTGTACTGATGTTTCGATTGACGGCCGCAGGCCCGACGGATTGATATCCTGCTTCACAAAACCAGCGCAGGCCTCGCAAGCCGGATCATCGCGCTCAAGGGCGGCATGAAGC
>JANNFZ010000562.1:0-2511 GCA_031380375.1 Hyphomicrobiales bacterium | reverse complement strand
TGGAACCGCACCGTGGCGTTTATCAAGAAGCATGCGGGCACCTGACACCCAAACTCAATTGTGAAGGTTTTCGGGATCGGCTGAGTGCGTGGTGAACTGGCCCGTCGGCGGTTCACCACCGTTGATGCCATACAACAGCGTATGCAGACCCCAATAGCTGATCACAAATACCGCCAGAAATCCCGCCAGTGACACAGGCAACAGTTTGATATTGTGCCGGATGGCCGGCAAGAAGTTCAATTCCTTGGTGTGGTCAACGGCAATGGCGACGATCATCATCATGATGAGCGCATGGCCAATAAGGTCGAGCCGCCCGAAGGGGAAGATGGCAAGCGTGAAGATCACCAGCAGGGCAATTGCCGAGAGCCGCCGCATCAGGGGTGTCGCCAGAAGCCCGAAACCAAGCGTGAATTCAGCAACGCCAGCCATGGGAATGAACACGTCGCGTGGCATGCCGAAAGTGAGGAATGGCCGCTCCTCAACCAACGGATAAAACCAGTCCGGGTAGGCGAATTTTTCAAGGCTTGACCACATCAGCGCAATGGCCACAGCCCAGCGCAGCACCTCAAAGCGGTGTTTGCGCAAATCCTCGCGGCGTGCCGAAGCCAACACAAGATAGGCAGCAATGCCAAGCCCCAGCGCCAGATAGTCGAGCAAATGAAAGAGCTGGTAGTCGCGAAGCGCCAACAGCCAGAGGCCAATGATGCCTAAAGCGGAAAGCGGCATGGTGCGTTTCGAGAAAATGCCGGCGGCAATGGCAAGCTGCGACCATGCCACCCAATTGGCGGGTGTCTTCAGGTCCGGCGTCAGGTAGATGCCGCCAACCGCGAAGATGGCGACGAAAAACATCGCAATCATGGCGCGCACGAAATCATCAAGCCTGTTCCACAGGGGATCGGTCAAGCGGTCCATCACGCCCGTCACGGACACGCCGATCCTGGTATCTTCGACAAGGCGCGTGGCCACGAGAAAAAGCAGGACGAGGACGATGGCCGTCCAGAACCAGACATTCCCGAGTGTCGCCGAAATGGCCTGCGGCTTTGCCTCAACAATATAGGGCGCAAACCATTTCACATGGGCCTGCGCCGACGGGGAAAACACGAGGCTGGCTGCTGCAAACACAGCAAAACCGGCGCGTTTCGGGTTCATGCGCAACTCCTCTCGATCAAAAAGACCGGATCTGCTTACATTGAACCAACAGCGCTCGGTGAACAACAGCAATTGACCCTCTTGCAATGCCTGCCTAAACAGGCGCGTTTTGCATTTGGATTGAAAACATGTCCGTCGATTCCGCCCTCCGTACCGCTGCCCTTGAAAGCAAGGCCTGGCCTTTTGAAGAGGCCCGGAAGCTCTTGTCGCGGGTGAAACGCACGGGGCAAACCGAGGTGCTTTTCGAAACGGGTTACGGTCCTTCAGGGCTGCCGCATATCGGCACCTTCGGCGAAGTGGCGCGCACCACCATGGTGCGCCGGGCTTTCGAACTCATGTCGGATTTGCCAACACGGCTTCTGTGTTTTTCCGATGACATGGACGGCATGCGCAAGATTCCCGAAAACGTGCCGGACCGGAAATTCCTGGAACCGCATTTGCACAAGCCGCTGACCTCGGTGCCCAATCCCTTTGGCGGTGGTTATGCGAGTTTCGGTGACCACAACAACGCCATGCTCCGGCGCTTTCTCGACACCTTCAAGTTCGATTATGAATTCGCCAGCGCCACTGATTATTACAAGTCCGGCAAGTTTGACGACATGCTGATCCGGGCGCTCGAAAAATTCGACGACATCATGGCGGTGATGTTGCCGACGCTGGGCGAGGAACGCCAGGCCACCTATTCGCCGTTCCTGCCGATCTCGCCAATTTCAGGCCGTGTGCTTTATGTCCCTATGAAGCAAGTGAATGCGAAGCAAGGCACCATCACGTTCGCCGATGAAGACGGAACCGACGTGACGCTTGATGTGCGGGGCGGGCGCACCAAGCTGCAATGGAAGCCGGATTTTGGCATGCGCTGGGCAGCACTTCATGTGGATTTTGAAATGTTCGGCAAGGACCACCAGACCAATGCGCCGATATATGATCGCATCTGTGAAATTCTCGGCGCACCCGCACCGGAACACTATGTCTATGAGTTGTTCCTTGACGAGAACGGCCAGAAGATTTCCAAGTCAAAGGGCAATGGCCTGACCATCGACGAATGGCTGACCTATGCCGACACCAATTCGCTTTCGCTCTACATGTACAATCGTCCGCGCGAGGCGAAGAAACTCTATTTCGATGTGATCCCGCGTGCCGTCGATGAATATGCGCAATTCCTCGGTGCCTGGCCCCGGCAGGCCGAGGCCAAGGACCAGCTGATGAACCCGGTCTGGCACATCCACCAGGGTCAGCCGCCGGCACCGGAATCGGGTGGTGTCACCTTTGCGCTGCTGCTGAATCTCGTAGGCGTCGCCAACACCGAGGAGAAATCCGTCCTCTGGGCCTATCTCCACCGCTACATGCCGGACTTGTCTGCGG
>JANNFZ010000524.1:0-5422 GCA_031380375.1 Hyphomicrobiales bacterium | reverse complement strand
CCTTCAGCTTCTGCGCATAGACATTGATCACCAGCGCGATGAGCAGGATCAGGCCCCGGATCAGGATCTTCAGGAACGAGTCGATATTGATCAGATCAAGCCCGTTGATCAACACCCCCAGCACCAAAAGTCCGATGATGGTGTTGCCAATTCCCCCCCGCCCGCCAAACAGTGACGTACCGCCCACCACCACCGCCGCGATGGCCGTCAGCAGGAAATCGTCGAAGCCGTTCTGCTGTGCCGAGCCGAAATAGGCAACGCCCATCATTCCCGCAATGCCCGAACAAACCGCGCTGATCACCATGACCGAGGCGATGATCAGCCGCACATTCACCCCGGAATATTCCGCCGCCTCGCGGTTGCCGCCGACCATGTAGACATAGCGGCCGAAGCGCGTGTATTTCAAAACGATATGCCCGACGATGAAGAAAATCATGCAGACGACAATCGTCCAGCCAATGGGAATGAACATGGCCTTGCCCGCTGCATCCAGCCCAAGCGGAATTTTAAAAGCCGTCTTGGACCCCAGCAGTGTCACGAGATCGGGATATTGATAGGCAATCTGCCCACGGATCAAAAGCGCTGACACGCCATTGGCAATCTGCATCATGGCAAGCGTCATGATGAAGGAAGGAATGCCCACATAGGTCATGCCGAAGGCCGTCACCAACCCGAAGGCCAGTGCCGCCAGCAGCGTCAGCACAATGGCAATAGCGCCATTCAACGGGATGTTGGCGATGTTCACGTAGTCCGGCTGGATCGTGAAATAGGCAACCGTGATGCCGATGGCGTTGGCGATGGCCGCAACCGAAAGGTCAATTTCAGCCGTGAGAATGACGAACGTGAGTCCAACCGCGATGATGCCGGTGATCGACAATTGCCGGATGATGTTGACGGCATTGTCGAGGGTTGCAAATGTATTGGTTGTTACGGAAAAGAAAATGACCAGCACAACAAGCGTGAGCAGGGGTGCGATGGTGCGCAACTGGTCATAGAAAGCGGCTTTCAGGTCGAAGCCGCCAGTTTGTGTTTCCGTGCTGCTCATGGCCCGCCCCTTGAAATTATCTTGTCGTTGTCAGGCCGCATTCAGCAAATCCGATTTGGTGAGGGTGCCGCTGTTGAATTCACTGACCACCGTGCCACGTTTCATCACCCAGACCCGGTCCGCAAGGGTCAAAATGGTTTCAGGCTCCGTTGACAGTACCAAAACCGCAACGCCCTTGTCACGCAAGGCCTTGATGATGCGGATCACGTCTTCCTTGGCACCGACATCCATGCCGCGCGTCGGTTCCGCGAGGATCAAGACTTTGGGCAGATGGGTGAGCCATTTGGCCAGCGCCACTTTCTGCTGGTTGCCGCCCGACAACGACCCGAGGTTCATGTCCACATTGGGCGGCTTGATTTGCAGGTCCTTCACCTGGAATTTGGCAATATCGCGCTCACGGGCAGGCTTCAGGAAAAGCCGGTGAATGCGCTCGAGCGTGGCAATCGAGATATTCTTGAACACCGGTTCGCTGCGAAACAGCATCATGTTGCGGTTTTCCGGCAGAAAGGCGAGGCCTGCCCGGCGGGCCGCTGCCGTTGACCGGAAATGCACAGTTTTGCCGCCGACTTTCATCTCGCCCTTTTTCAGGGGGTGGCGGCCAAACAGCGCCTTCGCAAGTTCAATGAGGCCACAGCCCATGAAACCGTAAACTCCCGCGATCTCGCCTTGGCGCAGTGCAATTGAAACATCACGAAGGGCGCGGCCATCCGCCAACCCCTTGGCCGAAAGAACGACCGGATTTGCGTCCCGGGCCTTGAGTTCCTTGCTCTCGCCCATATGCATGCCGATGGAACCGCGCCCAATCATGTGGCCGATGATCTTGTCCTTGTCGAGGGCTGCACGGGGTTCCGTCACGACGCGGCGGCTGTTGCGGAAAATCGTGATGCGGTCGGCAATTTGAAGTACGTCATCAAGGAAATGCGAGATGAAAATGAGGCCTTTGCCCTCGGCACGAAGCTTGCGTAAGGCGATGAACAGGCGTTCGACTTCCGGCGGCGAAAGTGCTGACGTCGGTTCGTCGAGAATAATGGTGCGGGCCCCGGAAAACAGCACCCGTGACAATTCGATCAATTGCTGGACACCTACCGGCAGGCTGCCCATGCGCGTCGTTGGGTCGATGTCGAGGCCAAGGCTTGCCACCAGTTTTTTTGCTTCGGCGTACATCCGCGCCCAGTCGATGATGCCCCCGGCTTTTACCGGTTGCACGCCGAGAAAGACATTTTCCGCCACCGAAAGATCGGCGACCACCGACAATTCCTGGTGCACCATGCCGATGCCGTGGGCCAGCGCATCGCGTGTCGAACGGAACCTGACATGCCGCCCCTCGATGGACATTTCACCTTCATAGTCGGTGTGAACGCCGGCGATGATTTTCATCATCGTCGATTTGCCGGCGCCATTTTCGCCGACGAGGCCGTGGATTTCACCGGGCATCAGGGTGAAATCAACGTCTTTCAAGGCGTGCACGCCGCCAAAGGACTTGGAGACCTGCGCCATGGAAATCAGCGGCACCGGGGTGCCGCTGATCGCAGGTGTTTTACTGTCTGACACGAAAATTTCCGTCAGATCAGGAAGTTCTTTTGCAGCCAGAGATGGCCCGCCGCTGTGTCCTTGGTGATGACGGGACCGTCGGCAAGGATGAAGTTCGGAATGCCCGAGCCCGGCTTTTCGCCGCCCATGACGGCGGCAACACCGGCGGCAATCGACCAGCCATGGATACGGCAGGACGGATTGCGCACGGTGGCAACCATGCGGCCGTCGAGCACCGCATTCACGGCAGGCGGCATGGCGTCAACACCAGCCACCAGAATGTCGGTGCGGCCTTTGGCCTTCATCACGTTCTGGGCGGCAAGGGCCATGTCGTCATTGTGGAAGAAGGCACCCTTGATGTCGGGATATTGCGTCAGAAGCGAATCCCAGATGCGGGCAACCTTTGTCACATCCCAATCGGCAGGCTGTTCGTCGAGCAGCTTCACATTGGCGTTGCCGTCAATCACCTGATGGAAACCCTTGGCGCGTCCTTGCGCACCGGAGTGTCCCAGTGCACCCTGCGTCATGGTGACGGTTCCAGAGCCGCCCATGGCATTGATGAGGGCTGCCGTGACGACCGAGCCCATCATGGCGTTGTCAGGGGCAATGAAGGTGTGAAGGGCAAGCTGTCCTTCGGGTGCCATCATCGTGTCCATGGCGATGACCGGAGTGCCGGCATCGATGACGCGCTGGATGGGTTCATTCAACGTGCCGATGCCGAATGTCTGGACGGCCACGAAGTCCCATTTCTGTGTCGCCATGTTTTCAATCGTCGCACGCTGCTTGGTGGCGGAAAGTTCGCCATCGAACCAGGTGAGTTCCACGTTCATCAACTTGGCCCAGGCTTCTGCGGCCTGTTTTCCTTGCGCGCACCACGTGGCCTGCAGGCCGGCATTGCTCATGGCGGCCTTCAAGGGCTTGCCGGCGGGCTTCAGTTCCTGCGCCATGGCCGGATCAAATCCGGCATCGGCAAACAATGCAGCACCAAGTGCAGCAGCGCCAAGCACCTTGAACGCGTCACGGCGCGAACTGTCGGCAAACAGCTTGCGGTCGTCAAAGATCGTTTCTTTCTTGTCGGTTGTCATGTCTCTCTCCCATGTCACCAGCGCGGTGTTGCGCTGGAATCTTGTTGCAAGTGATGGCTTTGTCTTCCTGGCGCAGATCTTGCTGTAACGGCCACCTTGTGAAATTCTAATTGTCCTACAAATTAGCCAATGACGGCGGCGAGTCAAGTGTGCGACACAAAATCACCCTTTCGCGGCAAATTCAGGGAAGAGTGATTTCATGCCATCGCGTGTTGCAGCGCACACTCCGCGTTCGGTGATCAAGCCGGTGACCAAACGCGCAGGCGTCACGTCGAATCCATAATTGACAGCGGCACTTCCTTCCGGCGTGATTTGTACCGTTTCAATGCGGCCATCGGCGGCGCGGCCGGTGATGTGGGTGATTTCCCGCGGCGAGCGGGTTTCAATGGGGATCTCGCGAACGCCGTCGGCCATCGTCCAGTCAATCGTCGATGACGGCAATGCCACATAGAACGGCACGTTGTTGTCATGGGCGGCGAGCGCCTTCAAATAGGTGCCGATTTTATTGGCAACATCGCCTGTCGCCGTGGTGCGGTCGGTGCCGACAATGCACAGGTCGATCATGCCATGCTGCATCAAATGCCCCCCCGCATTGTCGACAATCACTGTATGGGGCACATTTTCCTTGTTGAGTTCAAAAGCCGTAAGGCTTGCACCCTGGTTGCGCGGACGCGTTTCATCGACATAGACGTGGACGGGAATGCCGGCCCGCACGGATTTGTAGATGGGGGCTGTCGCGGTTCCCCAATCAACCGTTGCCAGCCAGCCGGCATTGCAATGGGTGAGAATGTTGACGGGCCGCGCGCGGTCCGCCTTGTCCCAAAGCTTGGCAATGAGTTCTGTGCCGTGTTCGCCAATCGCCGAACAGATCGCCACATCTTCATCGGCGATGGCGCTTGCTTCGGCATAGGCGGCAAGTTTGCGTGCCGCAGCAGGCATTTTCAACAGTTTATGCCGGACACGATCAAGCGCCCATTTCAAATTGACGGCTGTCGGCCGCGTCTTAAGCAAGGTCTCATGGGCCCGCGCCAACATGGCATCGGAATTGTCCGTGTGCATTGCGAGCGCCATGCCATAGGCTGCCGTTGCCCCAATGAGCGGAGCGCCCCTGACCAGCATGTGGGATATGGCGTGGGCTGCCTCCTCGAGATTTCGGAGCGAAACAATTTCCAAATGATGCGGCAATTTTGTCTGGTCGATGATGGCAACGGACCAGCCGTCTTCCGAAAGCCATATGGTGCGGAAGTTCTTGCCGTCGATTTTCATGGTTGCACTGCCTGCTTTGCAGCTGCGGCCACTTCTGCAATCGAAGCAAAGCCACCAGCCCCCAAAATGAGTTCGCGGCCAAAGTTTAGTGCAAAGGTCTCGCATCGCGCCCTCATTTCCGGATTTGCGATGCTCTCCATGTCTTCCACATGGGCGAGGCCGAGAATGCGCCGGATCATCTTGCAGCCGCCAAATTCAAGCGACTCTTTGAACAGGGTTTTAAGGAAGCGGTCCTGCTCGTCGCGCAAACCAGACTTTCCCTCGGGCGATTCAAACAAGCCATTGCCAAAGGCATCGCCAGTCGCATGCTCCGACCACAGCGCTCGAAACTTCTTTTCGAACAGGTTCCAGACATCGACCGTCTGTTGCAACAGCCAGTCGGGATAGCCATCGACGGGTGCTGGCCCACGTTGTCCGGCATGGGCGAAATAGGCCAAAAGAAAATTACCGATGACTGCCCCCACATCAAAAGCCATGGGCCCGACAAAGGCGAATT
>JANNFZ010000486.1:0-3259 GCA_031380375.1 Hyphomicrobiales bacterium | reverse complement strand
CGTACAAAGGCCTCTTGATTGAAGTCCAGTACCGAACTCGGTTTCAGCACGCTTGGGCAACTTGTGTTGAAGTGGTGGGATTCATTACCGCCAGCCAGCCAAAATTTCAGGAGGGTGACAAACGGTATGAAACGATATTGGCTCTCGCTAGCGAAATAATTGCGCGCGCCTATGAAAACAGAAGGTCGTGTTTCCCTGAACTGGGCGATGCTGAAGTGGTGCGTCAGTTTACAAAACTCAATCATGAATTGAACTTCATGAATATGCTGCGGAATCTCAATGCAGCAAATCACCACATTGCAGACAATAAAAATGTTATCCTCATGTTTTCCGATGCGGACAAACTTGAAGTTAGAACTTTCCGCGACGCCACGGATGCAATGAAAGCACTTTTTGAACTGGAAAAGGAGACGCCGGGAAAAGACATCGTTCTAGTTCGCGCTGATACTGCCGAAGAAGTCCGAATTGCATTTCGCAACTATTTTTCCGATGCAACAGAGTTTATCGACCTAGTGGAACGCGGATGCACCAAGTTGTCTGGTGTCAAAGTGCTTTATGCCAAGACTGTCAAAAAGGCCTCGAAAGCAAGATCAAGAACCCGATAGTACCCACTACTTCACTCCAGACTTTTCGAAGTCCAACGAGAAAAATACGTCCTTCGGTTCACCCCGGCGTCGAAAGCCTGACCGGCACCTTGATGTAGTGGACACCATTGGCATCAGCGGGCGGCAATTGCCCGGCCCGCATGTTCACTTGAATGGACGGCAGCAGCAGCACCGGTGGTGCCAGCCCTTTGTCGCGGGCCTCACGCATCGCCACATACTGGTCTTCCGTCACATCGCCGTTCACATGAACATTATGGGCGCTTTGCTCGGCAACCGTGGTTTCCCAGGCATGTGCCTTGCGGCCAGAGGCCGGCAAATAATCATGGCACATGAACAGCCGCGTTTCCGGCGGCAGGGCCAGCAACCGGCGGATGGAACGGTAGAGCATCCGCGCATCGCCACCTGGAAAATCGGCCCGCGCCGTGCCATAGTCCGGCATGAACAGCGTATCGCCCACGAACACCGCATCGCCGACCTTGTAGGCCATGCAGGCCGGCGTATGGCCGGGCGTTGCCAGCACTTCGCAGGTCAACGTGCCGATGGCGATACGGTCGCCTTCAGTCACCAGCCGGTCGAATTCGGAACCGGAACCTGAGACATCAAGCGCATTGAAAATCGGCCGGAAGATTTTCTGGATCTGGCGGATGCCTTCGCCGATCACAACTTTGGCGCCGGTCTTGAGCTTCACGTAAGGCGCACCCGAAAGATGATCGGCATGGACGTGGGTTTCGAGCACCCAGTCGATGGTGAAGCCAAGGTCCGCCGCCGTCTTCAGCACCGTCTCGACGGATTTCATCGAGGCCTTGCCGGATTTGTGGTCATAATCAAAAACCGGATCAATGACCGCGGCGCGCTTTCCAACGGGGTCGGCCACCAGATAAGTCACGGTGTTGGTCGGCGTGTCGAACCATGCATGGATGACAGGTGTCACCATCGCCTCAGGCAATCCGCAAATTGGCAGGCTGCTGGTCACGGGCGCGGGCATAGGCGCGGACCGCATCACCAAAGGCCGTGAACAGTTTCACCGAGTCAGGATTTTCCGTGGCCCGGAATTCCGGGTGCCACTGCGTGCCAAAGGCAAAGGCCCGCGCCCCCTTGACCGACACGGCCTCGACAATGCCATCCGGCGCTGTCGCTTCCACCTGCAATCCTTCACCGAGGCGCTTGATGCCCTGGCGGTGGATGGTGTTGACCTGGGTTTCGGATTTTCCAAGCAGGCGCTGCAACATGCCCCCCGGCGTGATGGCGACGGCGTGGCGCGGCGCATAGCGCACATTGACGTCATCGGATTTGGGCGCCCGGTGATCGAGGCGGCCTTCGCCCCGCTGCAATTCAGTTTCGAGCGTGCCACCCATGGCGACATTCAATTCCTGAAAACCCCGGCAGATGCAGAACAACGGCTGGCCCCTGGCAATCACCGCCTTGATGAGCATCAAGGTTGTCGCATCACGGTGATGGTCATAGGGTTCATGGTCGGTTGTTGCTTCTTCGCCAAACTGCGGCGGATGCACATTGGAAGCCGCACCGGTCATCAGGATGCCGTCGAAATGGCCGAGCAGGCCTTCGAGATTGCCGTGGTCGAGCTGCGAGGGGATCATCACCGCGTCGACGCCCGCCACATCCGTCAGTGCACGGACATATTTGTCGCCGAGCGAATGAAACAGGAATCCGTCTTTGCTTGTGGTGTCGGCGGGAAGTCCAACGAGGGGGCGTGTCTTTTGCATGATGTCCGGTGGCTCGGGTGGCGATGCTTTGCATCATAGCGCGCGGCGCAGTGCCGAGGCCAGCGTTTTGGGAATGCGGCCCATCTCATTTCTCTTTCCCTCCCCTTCAGGGGAGGGAGCCGTCGGAACGACGGGGGTGGGGTTCACAGGCGTTTGACCCCACCCGGCGCGCAAGGCGCACGCCACCCTCCCCCGAGTGGGAGCGAAAGAATCTGGCTCAATTCTTCTCTCTCTTGACATTATACTAAATGGTATTATACCTATATGTATAGTATCGGACCCGCACAAAACCATGAACCAACCAGACGCCCTTTCCCGCACCTTCGGGGCCCTCTCCGACCCCACGCGCCGGGCCATTCTGGCGCGGCTGTCGAAGGGCGATTTGACAGTGAACGAGGTTGCTGCCCCGTTTTCCATGACCTTGGGCGCTGTCTCGAAACATCTCCGGGTTTTGGAGTCTGCCGGGCTGGTGGCGCGAAGCCGCGAGCAACAATGGCGGCCTTGCAAGCTTTCGGCAGGCCCCATGCGCGAAGCCGTTGTTTGGCTTTCCGGTTACCGCGATTATTGGGAAACCCAGTTCCAACGGCTGGATGATGTTCTCGAGGATCTCAAACACGAAGAAGCAAAAGCCAAAAAGAAACCGAAAGGACGTTCAAAATGAGTATCAAAGTCACACTGCCCTCGGATACTGAAGTCCGTATCTCGCGCTGGTTTGATGCACCTCGCCATCTGGTCTATCGCGCACTGACGGACGATACGGTCATCAAGCGCTGGCTTTCGCCCCATGGATTTTCCATGAGTGAATGCTCCTCTGACTTGCGCATCGGCGGCATCATTCGTTTTGCCTGGAAAGGCGATGCTGGCCGCAGCATGGCTGTCACCATCGTGCTGCAGGAGGTCGTTCCGGACAGGCGCATTGTCGGCCGGGAG
>JANNFZ010000469.1:0-5859 GCA_031380375.1 Hyphomicrobiales bacterium | reverse complement strand
AGTCGATCGTCCCGACATGATGAAGCAGTTGCAGCAGCAACTGGCCAGCGATGTGCGCTCGACACTTCGTGAAGCAAAGATCGGCTATGGCGGCATTCAGCGGGTAGGAACCGGCATTTCGGTGCGCATCACCAAACCGGAGGACCTGGATGCGGCCACGACTGCCTTGCGAGCCTTGGTGCAGCCGATTGGCGGCAGTCTCCTCGGATCCGGTGGTTCCACCAATCTCTACACTCTGATCCAATCCGGCAATATTTTCACCTTTGAAGTTGCCGACAAGGGCCTGACGGCAAAGATCCGTTCGGCCATCGGCCAGTCGCTCAACATCTTTGCCAAGCGCATCAATGGTCTTGGCACCACCGAACCGGTGATTCAACAGCAGGGTGTTGACCGCATTGTCATTCAATATCCGGGCCTCAAGGATACCAAGCAACTGCTCGCCATTCTATCAGGCACAGGCCAGCTTTTCTTCCGTCTCCTCTGCGAGGACCAGCCGACAAGTGCCAACAGCCAGCCGCCCCAGGATTGCGCTGCCCATCCCCTGAAGGAAGATGTGGACAAGCTGCTCAAGGCCAAGCGCGCCAAGAACAACGCATCGGGCCCGAGCGATGATGAATTGCGCAGCCTGCCGCAAATGTGGGTGCAGACGGGCAGCCGCGCCACTGTGAACGGCGAGGACCTGAGCGACTCGCAACCCGGCTTCGACCAGAACCATCGTCCTGTCGTCACTTTCCGCTTCAACCAGAAGGGGGCCGTGCGTTTCGGCAAGCTGACGGCGGAAAATGTAAACCGCCCATTCGCCATCGTGCTCGACGGCATCGTGCAGAGTGCACCGGTAATCAATGAGCCGATCCTCGGAGGGTCCGGGCAAATCTCCGGCAATTTCACAGTTGAGGAAACGGGCCAGCTCGCCATCATCCTGCGGTCGGGTGCCTTGCCCGCCAAGTTCCAGGTTGTGGAAGAACGCACTGTCGGTCCGAGCCTTGGCTCTGATTCCGTGCGTGCCGGCTTTCTCGCCTGCATCTTTGGCATCGCCGCCGTGATGGTGTTCATGCTGCTGCCCTATGGCGTGTTTGGCGTGATCGCCGATTTGGCGGTGATTGCCAATTTGGTGATGCTCATCGCCTTGATGTCCTTCATCGGCTTCACCCTCACCCTGCCAGGTATCGCTGGCATCCTGCTCACCATGGGCATGGCGGTCGATTCCAACGTGCTCATCTACGAGCGAATACGCGACGAATGGCGTGGCGGACGGTCGGCGATGAACAGCATTGAAGTGGGTTTCAAGTCGGCACTTGGCACGGTGCTTGATGCCAACCTGACCGCGCTCATCGCAGCCGTTGTGCTCTTCGGCGTTGGCTCCGGTCCCATCCGCGGCTTTGCCATCACCCATGCCATCGGCATTCTCACCACAATGTTCACGGCCTTCACGCTGACGCGGGTGATGGTTGCCATCTGGGTGCGCTTGGCGCGTCCCAAGGAGCTCAATCTCTGATGCGCTGGAAACCCATTCGTTTCATCCCCGACGGCACGAAACTCCCTTTCATGCGCTGGAGCCGTTTTGGCTTCTTCCTGTCAGGCATGCTGTCGCTCTTTTCGATAGGACTTTTCGCCATTGAGGGTCTGAACTACGGTATCGATTTCAAGGGTGGAACGGTGCTGACAATCCGCACCGCCGAGGCCGCCAACATCACCGAATTGCGCGACACCTTGAGCGCGCTCAATATTGGCGATGTTGAAATCCAGGAATTTGGCAGCCCCAATGACGTGCTGATCAGACTTGAGGCCCAGTCCGGTGGCGAGAAGGCCGAGCACGAGGCCCAGCTTCGGGTGCGCGCGGTCCTCGGCGAAAAAATCGAGTACCGCAGCGTCGAGACTGTGGGCCCGAAGGTCTCCGGCGAGTTGACGCAACAAGCGATAATGGCCGTCGTCATCGCTTTGCTGGGCGTTCTGACTTATCTCTGGGTCCGCTTCGAATGGCAATTCGCGGTTGGGGCGATCTTCTCTCTGCTTCACGACACAATGCTGACCATCGGCATCTTCGCCTTGCTGCAGCTCGAATTCAATCTCTCGATCATCGCCGCGATCCTGACGATCATCGGTTATTCGCTGAACGACACGGTGGTGATCTATGACCGCATCCGCGAATATCTGCGCAAGTACAAGTCATTGGGCCTCGTCGATCTCATCGACCTGTCCCTCAACTCGGTGCTGCCGCGCACGATTCTGACGTCATTGTGCACGCTGATCGCCCTTGTCTCGCTCTTCATCTTTGGTGGCGAGGTGATCCGCGGCTTCACCTTTGCGATGATCTGGGGCATTTTTGTCGGCACCTATTCGTCGATCTTTGTTGCGGCTCCTGTTCTCATCCTCCTTGGCACCAAGCGCGACCGGACGGCCAGCGAAATCCGCAAGGCCGCCGAAGTCCGCCCGCGATGAAATTTCTGCCAAAGCGCGCCGCCATTGACACGTTTGGCAATGGTGGCTTCCGCTTTGCGGGGCTTTCGCACCTTGGATCCCTTCTGGTGTTGCCGAGCGGCATGCGGGCTTGGTCGCCTGCCGCACTTGCGAACCTCAAGGCAACTGACTTTGCCGCCGTTGTCGCGGAAAAGGCTCTGATTGATGTGCTTGTCATTGGCACAGGTGCTGCCATGGCAAGGCCACCGCGCCCGGTGTTGGACCATCTCGCGGCGATGGACGTCCGCTTTGATTTCATGAGCACGAGTTCGGCGATCCACACCTACAATCTCATGCTGGGTGAAGACCGTCGCGTCGCCGCGGCACTGTTGGCGGTGGGCGCTCCCCATGAATAATCCTTGCCTTGACATCGTCAGGGCAGGGGACAAGGACATTTTCCTGTCCACGCTTTTTGCGCCCGCCGAAAAGCAGCCGGACCTTTTTGCCCTTGCCGCCTTTCAGGTTGAAGTGAACCGCATTCCAGCTCTCGTCAGCGAGCCGCAAATTGGCGAAATCCGCCTGCAATGGTGGCAGGACACGCTTGATGCAATGGCAAAAGGGCAGGCGCAGGATCATCCGGTGGCACAGGCATTGGCTGTTTGCATCACCAGGCATGGTTTGCCCTTTGCCCCTCTCAAAAGATTTGTCGAGGCGAAAGGCCATGATCTTTATGGCGAGCCGTTCGCCGACGTGTTGAAGCTTGAAACCCGTCTCGGCCAAACCCAGTCGGCGTTCTTCCAACTCGCTTGCATAGTCATCGCTCCTGATATTGCCGGTACGGCCGCAACTGCATCAGGCCTTGGCGGCGTGGCCTTTGGCCTGGCGCGGGGTCTGGCCACGGCTGGTGAAGTTCTTTCGGTTGCGGGTGCAACGCGCGAAGTCCTCGCGGCATTGGCGCGGCAGAGGCTTGCCGAATTCAACGTGGCTTTGAAAACTCTTCCGCGTGAACTGAAGGTGGCGCTGCTTCCGGTTTCACTCTGCGACCTCTACCTCAATGCAGAAACCATTCCACCGCAATGGCGGCGGCAATGGCGTCTGTGGCGGTCTGCGCGGTGAGGGGCTACTGATCCGGCCCTAGGGTGCTTGTCGCATTGCGAACCTTGACAATAGACCCATTGAGTGGTACATAGGGTCTAACATCGAGTTCTCGAATGATCGTTGGGTTCCGGGATCAGTGGTTGCGCGGTTTCTTCGTTGATGATTTGCGTTCGCGAAGCATCCCGCCTGACTTGGAAGTAGGGTTGTTTCGCAAGCTCCAGATGATAGACGACGCAACGACCGATCGGGATTTGCGTGTGCCGCCCAGCAGTCATTTTGAAAAGTTGCACGGCAACCTGGCAGGTTTCCACTCGATCCGCGTCAACAAGCAGTGGCGGCTTGTTTTCCGATGGGATGGCGGACGCGGTGAGGCGGCGGGTATCTATCTGGACGACCACAGTTATCGGTGAGGTGAATAATGTTGATGACCAAACGCAAGCCGGCGGGTGTCGGTGAAATTTTGAATGAAGAGTTCATGGAGCCCATGGGGTTGACGCAATTGGCACTTGCCGAAGCCATGGGCGTGCAGCGCAAACACGTCAACGAATTGTGCAATGGGCGCCGGGCCGTGACCGCTCCGACGGCGCTGATTTTGGCACGGGTGTTCGGCAACAGTGCGGATTTTTGGTTGAATGTGCAGCGCCGCAGTGACCTTTGGGAGGCGATGCAGTCACCACGCGAGCGCCAACGGATCAAGCGCGCGAAGCCGCTTACAGTTGCAGCTTGACAGGCGATAACCATCTCATCTCTGAAGACTAGGATTGGCGGAGGGGGAGGGATTCGAAACTAAGTCCTAACTTATTGTAATAACATATTATTGTTTCAATTCTATTTCAAAAGGCCCCAAATTAGACCCCAATTTTCGCGTTGCCCTGTGCAGATTGCCTTGGTTATGCAGCTATTGGTTATGCAGCTATGAGGAAGGTGCGGATTGAATCTGGGTATGTAGCACAAATGATACAGAGTTGCCTTGGTATTTTTACTATAACTTTACTAAGGTTTAAGGAGTCAAAATATTGGCACTTGGCTGTCATGCAGCAGGGAGATTCACTATGAAACGAATAGGTTTGGTAGCGCTGGCTCTGGCGGCCTCAACTTCAGTGTCTTTGGCAGCCGACATGGCGCCCGCCCCCTTAGCGCCGGTTTGGACCGGCTTCTATGTCGGCGTCATGGCCGGCTATGGCGGTGGGGACTTCGACTACAGTGCCGTTTTTACTGACGATGTAGGGAGCGAAGCCAGCGGCGGCGCCTCGCTGACGTCGGGTGGCGGCTTCTTGGGTGCCCAGATCGGCTACAACTGGCAGATGGACAACATGGTCATTGGCGTTGAGAGCGACATGGCTTGGTCCGGTATAAAAGGCAATCTCGAGCTTTCACTTTCTTCTCCTGTCAGTGGCAGCATGAACGCTGGATCAGAAGTAGACTGGTTCGGCACGACGCGCCTTCGGGCAGGCTGGACGGCGACCCCACAACTGCTGTTGTACGCCACCGGCGGTGTAGCCTACGGTGCCGTCACCTCGTCGTATGATCTCTCCGATTTGGGTCCTGGTGCCCCCAGCGACTCCACCTCTGATACTCAGTGGGGTTGGACCGCCGGCGCAGGCTTCGAGTATGCGGTAACTGAGAGAATCTCACTCAAGACTGAGTACCTCTACGTCGATCTCGCCTCGCAGAACCTGCTGAATACGAGCTTTTCTCAAAGTTCTCAAAAGATTGATGCTGACACTGCCTTCCACACCGTGAAGGCTGGCGTCAACATCCGCTTCTAAACGCTGCAAACGCCGCCGGTGGAACCTCTCCCGAGGTAACATCGGCGGGTTGAATGGCCTCTAATCAGTGGACAATTTGCTCTTTTGTGTCTGGCCTGCAACCGTTCCTCATTGAGTGAAGTGCCGCCAACCGAATGGCCTTCTTGCCAAAAGAATTGCGGGTCGCCTGTGATGTATTCCGCAATCCTGTCGATGGCACCCGTGAGGGCGCGACTGTGCGCAAGTTGCGGTGAACGATGGGGCTGAGCTGCTCCAAAGCGGACGCTGGTTTCCAGCCGTATGCCGCATCACGCCCGCCAAAAGCCTCCAACTTCGACGTCATCAAAGAACCGAAGGCTCTCAAGCGTTTCTTTGATATCTCGCATCGTCTCCCGTTGCTCGGGCCGCTTGCCGCATTGATCTGCGCGTTGGTGGCGAATTCCGCACAGTTATGCAAAGTCCCGAAGGTGAAAAATCTTCAGGTTCAAGTTGCTTCTTGGAAATTATTCCGAAGGAACGCCTTGTTTAGAGTACGGCACTACAATCAGGATTTCGCCCTGCTGCACCCGTTTCAGAAAAAGATAAAGCCTGCGCTGCATTTATTTTTACCTGTGTT
>JANNFZ010000415.1:0-2230 GCA_031380375.1 Hyphomicrobiales bacterium | reverse complement strand
CAACGGCAGGAAGGCCGCAATGGTTGTCGCCATGGACGAGACGATGGGCCAGAACATGCGCTTGGCGGCGGCCATGTAGGCATCCTTGGGTTTTTGCCCCTCGGACATTTTGCGGTCGGCATACTCGCCGAGCACGATGGCACCGTCGACGAGAATGCCGACAGAAAGAATGAGGCCGAACATGACCATCACGTTTACGGTGTAGCCCATGGTGAAAAGGATCAGATAGCCGATCAGGAACGACGTGGGGATCGAGATGCCGACAAGGATTCCGGAGCGCACACCGAGTGCTGCCACCACCAGAACCATGACAAGCACGACGGCGAGGATCACAGCGTCCTGCAAGGCCTGCAACACGTCCTTGATGGTGACCGACTGGTCGAGCGAATAGTCAATGTGCATGGACTCGGGCCAGGTCTTCTGGACCTCCGCAACGGTTGCCCTCACCGCGTCGTTGGTTTCGATGATGTTCGTGCCTTGACGCTTCACCACTTCGATGGTGATGGCCGGGCGGCCGTTGAACAGCGCGTAGCGCTCGCGTTCCTTGAAGGTCCGGCGCACATCCGCCACATCCTGCAAGGTGACGACTGTGCCGTTGACGGAGCGCAGCGGCAATGTCAGCAGGTCGATGGGGCTTTGCACCAGGCCCGGCACCTTGACGCTGAATTTGCCGGTTTTGCTTTCCATTGTACCAGCAGCAATCAGCAGGTTGTTGCGGTTGACAATGTTGTAAACATCAAACTGCGAGAGGTTGTAGGATTCCAGTTTCCGGGTGTCGATGATGATATCGAGCACTTCCTCGCGCTGGCCGGCAATCTTGGCTTCCAGCACCGAGGGAATGCGCTCAATCTCGTCGCGCAAATCCTTGGCGCGGCTGTCAAGCGTGCGGTCGGGAACATCCCCGGACACGGCGACAAGAATGGTTGGTTGCAAGGCAAAGTTGATCTCGTTGACCACCGGTTCCGCGGCGTCGGTCGGCAATTCCGGCTTGGCAAGGTCAACCTTTTCCTTGACGTCGCGCGCTGCTTCATCGGTATCAACGCCTGAATCAAACTCGACGAGAATGCCAGCGTGTCCTTCAGAGGCGATGGAAGTCACCTGCTTCAAGCCGTCAAGGCCGCGCAGTTTTGTTTCCACCGGCTTGATCAGCAGCCGCTCGGCGTCTTCCGGCGCAATGCCTTGAAGCGAGATTGAGACATAATAGATCGGGATTGTGATGTCGGGGTTCGATTCCTTTGGAATCGTGATGTAGGCATATATACCCGTCAGGATGAGCACGAACATGGCGGCAAGAACCGCCCGTGGCCGTCTCAGGATTTTCTCAAGCGCTGCAATCATTGGCCGGCATCCGCCGTTTCGAGAACAGGGTCGACTTTTTCACCGTCGCGGACAAAATCCTGGCCCAGAATGACGATTTCGGCACTGGCCGGAAGTCCTGTCACCCACATGCCGTCCGGTACCTGGGCAATCGCGGTCACAGGTGTGAAAGTTGTTGTGTCATCGCCATTGACAATCCGGACACCGAACTTGCCTTGGTCATCAATGCTCAGGATTGATCCTGGCAATTTATGGGCGGCAACCGGTGGCAGCTTGGCCTGTAATTCTGCCGTCACACCCTGCCTGATCCTGGCACCGGGATTTGGCACTTCGAGTTCAATCTTGAAGGTGCGGGTGGCAATGTCAGAGGATTTGGCAATGAAGCGGACTTTTCCTTCGACAGTCTCGCCCGTCGCCAGATTGGCGCTGGCGGCGAAGCCTTCCGTCACATAGGGAATATAGCGCTCGCTCACCTGGGCCACCACAAGCAATGGATCAAGCGAACTGACAGTTGCGCACAGATCGCCAGGCGACAACAACGTGCCCGCTTCAACAGGCTTGTCGATGAGGACGCCATCGGCCGGGGCTGAAATGGTTTTGTAGTCTTTTTGCAACTTCATATCGGCGATCGCGGCGTCAGCAGCTTCCAGGCGGGCGCGCAACGAAACAACCGATGCTTCCGAGGCATAGCGTTGGCGCAGGAGTTTTTCGGCGGCATTGAGATCGCGGGTGGCACTTGCCTGGTCAGCTGCGGCGCGGGCCATATCGGTGGTCCACGTACCCAAATCAACTTCGCAGAGAATGTCACCTTTTTTCACTTCGCTGCCCTGCTTTGCCATGACGGCAAGTACGGTTCCGGTGACGCGCGAACGCGCTTCGACGCGGGATGAAGCATCGGTCACGCCTTGCGCCG
>JANNFZ010000403.1:0-13618 GCA_031380375.1 Hyphomicrobiales bacterium | reverse complement strand
AATCACCAAGGCCTTGCCTGCAAAACCGCTCAGGCAAGGCCTTGGTGATTGGCGGCGATGGCCGCTACTACAACAGGCACGTCATCCAGACAGCGATCCGTATGGCCGCTGCCAATGGTTTTGGCCGGGTAATCGTCGGGCAGAACGGGCTTTTATCAACGCCCGCCGCATCGCATGTGATCCGCCACAGCAAGGCCTATGGGGGCCTCGTGCTTTCGGCGAGCCACAATCCCGGCGGGCCTGATGGTGACTTCGGCATCAAATACAATATCGGCAATGGTGGGCCGGCACCTGAAAAAGTGACGGACATGGTGTTTGAGAAATCGAAAACCATCGCCAGTTACAAGACCACTGACACAGTTGACATCGACCTCTCACGGATTGGCGACACAAAGGTCGATGCGATGATCGTTTCGGTCATTGATCCCGTTGCCGACTATGCCACCCTCATGCAGACGTTGTTTGATTTCGACGCAATCCGTGCGTTGTTCGCATCCGGTTTCCGCATGAAGTTCGATGGCATGGGCGCCATCACCGGCCCCTATGGCACGGCCATACTCGAAGGCCTGTTGGGCGCTGCAAAAGGCACCGTCATCAACGGCACGCCACTGCCGGATTTTGGCGGCCATCACCCCGATCCCAATCTCGTCCACGCCAAGGAACTCTGCGACGACGTGATGATGGGCAAGGATTATGATTTCGGTGCCGCTTCCGATGGTGACGGCGACCGCAATCTCATCGTCGGCCGCGGCATCTATGTGACACCCTCGGATTCACTGGCCATCATCGCCGCCAATGCCGCTCTCGCGCCGGGCTACAAAAGCGGAATTGCCGGCATTGCCCGCTCCATGCCGACAAGCTGTGCGCCCGACCGGGTGGCCGCAAAAATGGGGCTCAAATGCTATGAAACGCCGACGGGATGGAAATTCTTCGGCAATCTGCTCGATGCCGGTCTTGCAACGATCTGTGGCGAGGAAAGTTTCGGCACCGGCTCCAATCATGTGCGCGAGAAAGACGGGCTTTGGGCGGTGCTCATGTGGCTCAATATTCTGGCCAAAACCCGCCGCAGCGTTGCTGACATCGTCACTTCGCATTGGCGTGACTATGGCCGCAATTTCTATTCCCGCCATGACTATGAGGAAGTTGATTCAGAATCTGCCAACCGCCTGATGGCGGAACTGCGCGGCAAGCTTGGCACCCTCAAGGGCCAGCATGGCATCGTGACTGCTGATGACTTTGCCTATGATGATCCGGTGGACAAATCGCACACCGCAAAACAGGGCATCAGACTCATCTTCGGGGACGGCTCGCGCATTATCTACCGTTTGTCCGGCACGGGCACGGCGGGCGCTACCTTGCGCGTCTATATCGAACGCTACGAGGCCGATACCTCACGCCATGGCATCGAGACGCAGGAAGCCCTTGCCAGTCTCATCGCCCTGTCACGTTCGATTCCCGACATTGCGGGCCACACCGGGCGCGCCGCACCTACGGTGATTACCTGACATTGCCGGTGCAGAGCCCAGGAGCCGTTTTGCGTGATGGCGGCCTTGCCATTGGCGTTGCCTCGCACCATGCCACGCGCATTGAATTCTGCCTGTTCGATGAAACAGGAGACAAGGAAGTGCAGCGTGTGCCGCTGAAAGCAGATGGCAATGGTCTCCATGCTGCTTTCATTCCCGGCATCAAGCCAGGTGCCCGCTATGGCTTGCGCGCCGAAGGACCGTGGGCTCCGGAGCTTGGCCACCGCTTCGATCCCGCCAAACTGCTGGTCGATCCTTACGCAACTCAGCTTGATCGCCCCTATGCCTATCACCCGCAACTCTGTGAGCGGGGCCGCGACACCGCTGGGATTGTGCCCAAGGCCATTGTCCAGCCTGCCACGATACCTGTCAAACGCGCCGCGCCACGCACACCCACATGGATTTATGAACTCTCCGTCAAGGCCTTCACAAAACTCAATCCCGATATTCCGGAACGCTTGCGCGGCACAGTGGCTGCACTTGCCCATCCGGCAGCACTTGGTCATTTCAAGCGCCTCGGTGTTGATACAATCGAACTGATGCCACTAGCGGCGTGGATCGACGAGCGTCATCTCCATGCCCTCAACCTCAGCAACGCCTGGGGCTATAACCCCATCACTTTCATGGCGCCGGACCCGCGCCTCGCTCCCGGCGGCTTTGCGGAAATCGCCGACACAGTCCGCGTCTTGCATGAGCACGGCTTGCAGGTGATCGTCGATGTGGTGCTGAACCACACCGGTGAAAGCGACGTGGCCGGGCCGACCCTGGCGTTCCGGGGCCTCGATCATGCCACCTACTATGCGCAAGCTGGTGGCAGTCTGATCAATGACACGGGCTGCGGCAACACGCTCGCCCTCAATCATCCACAAGTGACCGACTATTGCCTGGCGGCACTCCGGCACTGGGTTGAGGCAACAGGCATTGACGGATTTCGCTTTGATCTAGCCTCCGTGATGGGCCGTTTGCCGGAAGGCTTTTCGGCGACTGCGCCATTAATCGCACGCATCGAGCAAGACCCAGTGCTTTCCCGATACATTCTCATTGCTGAGCCCTGGGACGTGGGGCCAGGCGGCTATCAGCTCGGGCATTTCCCCAAACGCTGGCTTGAATGGAATGACCGCTTCCGCGATGATATCAGGCGCTTCTGGCGGGGCGACCAATTCGCAGCCAATGGCTTGGCAACGCGGCTTGCCGGATCATCGGACGTGTTCGCCCCAGCAAAGTCACCGTCACGCAGCGTCAATTTCGTGACGGCCCATGATGGCTTCACACTCGCTGATCTCACGCGCCATGCGGCCAAAAACAATCTCGCCAATGGCGAGGGCAACCGCGACGGCAAGGCCGATGAGGTTACGGTCGTTGGGCAGAAACCCGCGGCCCTGCTTGCGGCTCTTTTCCTCGCCCGGGGCACACCCATGTTGACGGCGGGCGATGAATTCGGACGCAGTCAAAAGGGCAACAACAACGCCTATGCCCAGGACAATGCCTTGACCTGGCTCGACTGGAACGCTGCTGATCAAAAACTTATCAGCCTCGTCGCAGTGCTGGTCCAACTGCGGGCTGAAAATCCGCTGTTGCACCTTGACGCATTCCTGACGGGCAAGTCCGATGGCCAATGGTTCGACGCAGCGGGCAAGACCCCCGATTGGACCTCTGGTGGAGAACGCGTTCTCGGTCTTGTCCTCTCGGACGGCAAGAAGCGCCTCGCCATCCTTTGCAACGGCAGCGACATCGCCATTGCCCTGCCCCTGGCGGCACGGACCGGCATGATCTGGCACAGGCATTTTCCTGACGCTGCGGACGCAGACCTGCCATCCGGGGAAGTTGGGTTTTTCCTTGAGGAAAAGGCATGACGCGCCTTCAAGGTTTGCCTAACGTGGCGTGAAATCAGGAGGATGCCATGTTTTACAATGAGCCGGAGGGAACGGGCTTTGAAGTTCTCGATCCCCGCTTCAAGGCTTGCCTGATCGGCCATGCCCGGGTGGAGCGGCTGTGGACAGGGGCCCGCTGGGCCGAAGGGCCGGCGTGGTTTGCCGCAGGACGCTATCTCGTTTTCTCCGACATCCCCAACAACCGCATGATGCGCTATGACGAGTGCGACGGGCATATGTCGGTGTTCCGGCACCCTGCCAATAACTCCAACGGCAACACCACCGACCGCCAAGGCAGACTTGTCACGTGCGAACATCTGGCGCGGCGCGTGACGCGCACCGAACATGATGGTTCAATCACCGTGCTTGCCGCGGCCCACAAGGGCAAGCGCTTCAATTCGCCCAATGACGTGGTGGTCAAATCCGATGGTTCCATCTGGTTCACCGACCCAAGTTACGGCATTCTTGTCGACTATGAAGGCGGCAAGGCGGAAAGCGAAATCGGTGCCTGTCATGTCTATCGTATCGACGGCGACACGGGCGAAGTCACCGTCGTTGCCGATGACTTCGAAAAACCCAATGGCCTTGCTTTCTCGCCCGACGAAAAGATCCTCTACATCGCCGATACAGGTGAAAGCCACAAACCGAATGGTCCAAAACATATTCGCGCCCTGACTGTGAATGGCGACGGCAAGAGCCTGTCAAAGTCCAGCGTCTTTGCCGACTGCACAGCGGGTCTGTTTGACGGCTTCCGCGTCGATAGCGATGGCCGCATCTGGAGCAGTGCTGGGGACGGCGTGCATTGTTTCCTCCCCGATGGAACGATGATCGGCAAAATCCGCATTCCCGAACTGGTGGCCAATGTTTGTTTTGGCGGGCCCAAGCGCAACCGCCTGTTCATTTGCGGCTGCACGTCGCTCTATTCTGCCTATCTCGCCATCAACGGCTAGACGCCGATGATCGCCATGCCCCTGCCCGACGAGGCTGTGCTGGCGCGCCGCGCAGCCATTGCGGCAGACTTGCGGAAGATCGTGGCCGGTGAAGGTGTCATCGAGTCAGGTGCCTTGCTCGTGGCTTATGAATCCGACGGGCTGTCAGCCTATCGCCAACCACCCATGGTGGTGGTGCTGCCAGAAACGACGGCGCAAGTGGCTGAGGTGCTGCGCTATGCCTATGACAATGGCATCAAGGTGGTGCCGCGCGGTGCCGGCACATCGCTTTCGGGCGGAGCCCTGCCGCTGGCCGATGGCATTTTGCTGGGGCTCGGAAAATTCAACCGGCTGCTCGACATTGACTATCTGAACCGTTGCGCCGTGGTGCAGCCGGGTGTGACCAATCTGGCGATCAGCAAAGCGGTGGAGAACCGGGGATTTTATTATGCACCTGATCCCTCATCGCAGATTGCCTGCTCGATCGGCGGCAATGTGGCGGAAAATTCCGGTGGCGTGCATTGCCTGAAATACGGGCTGACGGCCAACAACATCCTGGGGATTGAAATGGTCCTGATCACCGGGGAAGTGATCCGTCTTGGCGGCAAACATCTTGATTGCGACGGTTATGACCTTCTCGGCGTGATGACGGGATCGGAAGGCCTGCTTGGCGTGATCACCGAGGTGACGGTGCGCATTTTGCCCAAGCCTGAAACGGCGCGAGCCTTGCTTGTGGGGTTTGCATCGAACGAAGACGCCGGGCAATGCGTCGCTGACATCATTGCCGGGGGCATTATTCCCGCCGGCATGGAAATGATGGACAAGCCCGCCATCCATGCCGCCGATGATTTCGCCCGTTGTGGCTATCCCCGTGACGTGGAGGCTTTGCTGATCGTCGAGCTTGATGGTCCGGCGGTCGAAGTCGATCATCTCATTGCCCGCGTGGAGGCCATGGCACGCGCCAACAAAAGCCAGACATTGCAAATCTCGACGAGTGAAGCCGAGCGCCTGTCCTTTTGGGCCGGGCGCAAAGCGGCTTTTCCGGCTGTAGGACGCATCTCGCCCGATTATATGTGCATGGATGGCACCATCCCGCGCAAGGCCCTGCCCCAGGTTTTGCGCTCAATGGCGGAACTGTCGGTCAAGCACGGCTTGCGCGTCGTCAATGTCTTTCATGCAGGCGACGGCAATCTCCATCCCCTCATCCTGTTTGATGCCAACATCGATGATGAACTGGCGCGGGCCGAGGCCTTTGGTGCCGATATCCTGCGGCTTTGTGTCAAGGTCGGCGGCGTGCTGACGGGCGAACATGGTGTTGGTGTTGAAAAGCGCGACCTGATGCCGGAAATGTTTTCCGCCGATGATCTTGCCCAGCAGCAACGCGTCAAATGCGCCTTTGACGCCAAGGGTCTCCTCAATCCCGGCAAGGTTTTTCCGACCTTGCACCGTTGCGCCGAGCTTGGCCGCATGCATGTGCGCGGCGGGCAGTTGCCCCATGCCGACCTGCCGCGTTTCTGATGGCAGATTTTTTTTCACCAAAATCAGAAACGGAGTTGGCGGACGCCATCGCTTCTGCGACTTCACCGTTCTCGGTGCAAGGCCTCGGAACCAAACCCATCGGCCACGGGGTCGATGGTGACGTGTTGTCGCTGAAGAATTTCTCCGGCATTGTCGTCTATGAACCGGAAGAACTGATCCTCGAAGCGAAAGCCGCAACATCATTGACCTCGCTCGAAAGACTTGTGGCAAGCCGGGGACAGATGCTGGCTTTCGAACCACCTGACTATTCACGGCTGTTCGGCACGAAGTCGTCGGGCACGCTTGGCGGCGTGATGGCTTGCGGGCTTTCCGGACCACGGCGGCTGAAAGCCGGTGCTGCACGTGACCACATCCTTGGGGTTTCCGGCATCACCGGACAGGGCCTGGCGTTCAAGGCAGGGGCCCGTGTCGTCAAGAATGTCACGGGCTATGACATGCCTAAACTGCTCTGTTCATCGCATGGCACATTGGCGGTCATGACTTCAATCATCGTCAAGGTTCTGCCACGCCCTGAAACCGAAGAGACGCTGGTTTTCGCGGACCTTGACGACCATGACGCCATCGCCCTCCTTGCGGACGCGTTGCAGACATCGGCAGAAATTTCCAGCGCGGCCCATGTGCCGGGCGAGGGAACGTATCTCCGTCTTGAAGGCATAGCACCTTCGGTCGCCTATCGCCGTGACCGGCTTCTCATTCACATGAAGAAAGACGGAAATGTGCTCGACGACAAGCAGTCACGAAAGCTCTGGAAAGCCTTGCGCGATGTGAAGCCTTTCTGGTCCCTTAAATCTCACGCTATCTGGCGCATGAGTGTCGCACCTGGCTTTGCCGCCGATGTGATGCAGAAAATTTCGGCGCAACTGTCAACACGCCACTACTATGACTGGGCGGGCGGGCTCATCTGGCTCGCCGTTGCCGACGCAGAAGATGGCGGCGCAGCTGTGATTCGCGCCGCTGTCCCGTCTGGCCACGCAACACTTCTCAGGGCCAGTGAATCAATAAAGTCCAAAGTATCCGTATTCCAGCCGCAACCTCCGGGGCTGGCGGCGCTTACGGGGCGGGTGAAACAGGCCTTTGATCCCCGGGGCATTCTCAACCCCGGCCGCATGTACAAGGGTGTCTAGGCCATGCAGACCCATTTCAGCCCGACGCAATTGCAGGACCCGGTGATCGCCGATGCCAATGGCATATTACGGAACTGCGTGCATTGCGGCTTCTGCACGGCGACTTGCCCGACCTACGTGCTGCTCGGCGATGAACTCGACAGCCCCCGCGGCCGCATCACGCTCATCAAGTCGATGCTTGAAAATGGCGAGGCCGCCACAGCCGACACGGTGAAACACCTTGACCGCTGCCTTTCGTGCCTCGCCTGCATGACAACGTGTCCTTCAGGCGTCAACTATATGCATCTGATCGACACTGCGCGCGCCCACGTGGAGCAAACCTACCGGCGTCCGGCCTTTGAAAGTCTGTTGCGCAATGTCCTGGCCATTGTGATGCCGCGTCCACAATTGTTTCGTCATGCCCTTGCGGCGGCTTGGCTGGCAAAGCCCTTTGCGAGCCTGCTGAAACGTCTGGGGGCCACGCGGCTTTCGGCCATGTTCGATCTCGTGCCGCATTCGATGCCACGCGAGGGCCTTGGTACTCCCGGCCGCTATTCGGCGCTCGGTGCCCGCAAAGGCAAGGTCTCGCTGCTGCGCGGCTGCGTGCAGCCAGTCATGGACCCCGAAATCAATGCTGCAACAATCAGATTGCTCACCCGGTTGGGTTTTGACGTGGTGGTATCGGGCGGCGAGAGCTGTTGCGGCTCGCTCACCCACCACCTGGGAAAGGAGCACGATGCGCTGACCCGGGCACGCCGGATGATTGATCAGTGGACGGAGGAAAATCCCGATCACATCATCATCACGGCTTCCGGCTGTGGCACGACCATCAAGGACTATGGGCATATGCTGCGGCTTGATCCTGCCTATGCCGCAAAGGCCAAAGCCATCAGCTCCAAGACCCTCGACATCACCGAGTTCCTGGCGCGCCTCGAACTGCCTGTAAAAAACATCGGGTTGCGCGTCGCCTATCATTCCGCCTGTTCCATGCAGCACGGCCAGAAAATCACCACGCAACCACAAGCCCTGTTGCGGCAGGCGGGTTTTGATGTTGTGGAAGTGCCGGAGGGCCACCTGTGTTGCGGTTCCGCCGGAACCTACAATATCCTGCAACCGGAGATCGCCGCACAACTCCGCGACCGCAAGCTTGCAAATATCGCGTCGACCAGACCTCAGGTGATCGCCACGGGAAATATCGGCTGCATCACGCAGCTTGGCAGGGGGGCTGGCGTTCCGGTATTGCACACGGTTGAACTGCTGGAATGGGCCCATGGCGGCCTGCGCCCGGCGAAACTCGATCAGGATGTGAACAATGCGCATTGACAAGTTTGGCCTCAAGGCAGACCAGCAGCTGGCAAAGTTCATTGACGACGCGGCCCTGCCGGGCACGGGTCTTTCACCTGACGCCTTCTGGTCAGGATTTTCCAATCTCGTCCATGACCTTGCGCCGAAAAACCGGGCCCTGCTGGCGAAGCGCGATGCCTTGCAGCAACAGATTGACGCATGGCACCGGGCAAACCAGGGGGCAGGCATTCTGGCGCAGAAGGCGTTCCTCGAAGACATCGGCTATCTGCTGCCTGCGGGACCAGAATTCCATATCGATACTGCAAATGTCGATCCCGAAATCGCCACCGTCGCCGGCCCACAACTCGTCGTTCCCATCACCAATGCCCGCTATGCCCTCAACGCCGCCAATGCCCGTTGGGGCAGCCTCTATGATTGCTTCTATGGCACGGACGCCATGGGAAGCCCGGCACCACCCGGCGGCTATGAACGGGGCCGTGGTGCCCGCGTTGTGGCCCGCACCCGGGTTTTCCTCGATGAGGCCTTCCCCATTGCAGGCACAAGCCACGCCGACGCCCGCCGCTACATCGTCAGGGATGGCACCTTGCTCATCGACGACCTGCCGCTGGTGCAACCGGCAAAATTTGTGGGCTTTCGCGGCAATCCCCGGGCACCCGATTCTGTTCTGCTGTGCAACAACGGCTTGCATGTGGAACTGGTGTTTGACCGCACCCATCCGATTGGCAGCCGTGACCAGGCACTGCTGGCCGATGTGGTGGTCGAGAGCGCCCTTTCGGCGATCATGGATTGCGAGGACTCGGTGGCTTGTGTCGATGCCGACGACAAGGTGCTGGCCTATCGAAACTGGCTCGGCCTGATGCTGGGCAATCTCGAAGCACACATGGAAAAGGGCGGAAAGACTGTCACGCGGCGGCTCAATGCGGACCGCAGCTTCACCCGTGGCGATGGCAGCACATTTGATGTGAAGGGCCGGGCGCTGTTGTGGATCAGGAATGTCGGCCATCTCATGGCGACACCTGCCATTCTCGACCGCGACGGACGGGAAGTGCCCGAGGGTCTGATGGATGCCATGGTGACGACACTGATCGCCATGCACGACCTCAAGAAAACCTGGGGCATGCGCAATTCCATTTGTGGCTCGGTCTATGTCGTCAAACCAAAGATGCACGGGCCCGGGGAAGTGGCCTTCAGCGATGAAATTTTCACACGCATCGAGCAGGTTCTCGGCCTGCCGCAATATACGGTGAAGCTTGGCATCATGGACGAGGAGCGCCGCACCTCGGTCAATCTCAAGTCCTGCATCAGGGCGGCACGGCACCGGGTGGCCTTTATCAACACAGGGTTTCTTGATCGCACTGGCGATGAAATCCACACTTCGATGGAAGCAGGGCCGTTCAGCCGCAAGGATTTCATCAAGCGCAAGGGCTGGATCACGGCTTATGAAAACCTTAACGTCGATATCGGCCTTGAATGCGGATTGTCGGGCCGCGCGCAGATCGGCAAGGGCATGTGGGCGGCACCTGACCTGATGGCGGCCATGCTGGAACAGAAAATCGACCATCCGAAAGCCGGGGCAAATTGCGCCTGGGTGCCGTCACCGGCGGCGGCCACGCTTCATGCGCTGCACTATCACAAGGTCGATGTTTTTGCCGTGCAAAAGAAACTGGCGGCAGGCGGACGCCGCGCCCATGTCGAAGCCGTACTCGATATTCCCGTTGCCGCCTTCCGCAAATGGGATGAGGCGCAGATCCAGCGCGAGCTCGACAACAATGCCCAAGGCATTCTCGGTTATGTGGTGCGTTGGATCGACCAGGGCATTGGCTGTTCCAAGGTGCCGGACATCAACAATGTCGGACTGATGGAAGACCGCGCCACGTTACGCATTTCATCGCAGCATATCGCCAATTGGCTGCATCAGGGCATTTGCGCGCGGCAACAAGTATTGGACACGATGACCCGCATGGCGTCCGTGGTCGATGGCCAGAATGCCGGCGATCCCCTGTACAAACCAATGGCCGTCGATCTTGAAAATTCCATTGCCTTCAAGGCGGCCTGTGATCTTGTGTTCAAGGGGCGTGAGCAACCCAATGGCTATACCGAACCCGTGCTCCATGCCGCACGCCTCAAGGTGAAGGCATCACGAAAAAATTAGACTACCCGTCATTCCGTGCTAAATTCTCGGATATCGGATTTCCTCAATAGCCGCGAGCCAGCTTGGCTTTGCAGATCGATGGTTCGCGCCTGGTGGTGAAAGCGCAATGGCCTTAGTCCAGTTTCTGTTGACTAACTTCATGTAGTCTTGGGCTTTACCACCGAACGCCACCACGGTCGCATTCGGCAACAAATTTATTTGTTGCAAGAGATATCTGGATGCACAGGTGCGATCTTTCATTCCACCAATTTCATTGGCAACAGAACAAAGGCGGCCCTCGGTCATCCAAACATGTTTGAGCTGTTCGTCAAAGGAGAGTCCAGGGAAGAGTTCGCTTAAAAACCAGCGCGCGTTTCTATGAAACAAATCACGCCCGGATGCGAAGCAGGAATATGTGTGCTTGACGCCCTCTAGCATCAAGTCAACTGGCGTGATGTTTGGGTCATATTCTTCCCCATATGCGTGACCGGGTTCAGCAAAAATCATAACAAGTCGTACTTCTGCAAGCTCTCCAGTCGCGCCGAGAAAACCCCGGGGCATGTGACCCGCTTTCGGTTGCCAAACAGCTTCGGGACATGTGCCAAAGTTGGAGCACGGGCTGTATGCCGGCAGGAGCACTTCAACCAAGCTCTGGTGCGGCTTGTAACTCATTTCAACCACCTCACGTTTCTCCATTGGACCAGCGATGTTGGGCAGCGGTTTCTGCATCAGAGATGCGTATTTCAAGCTCGTCCCGGTATGTGTCGAGCATCTTGTTACAGCTGCGGCAAGCCTCAGAAAGCTCTGCCTTCAGTGGACCAGAAATCAGATGGGCATTCAGGAAGAACCCGGGCTCGCCGGATTGAAAACGACTTGGGGACGAATCATCGGAGTGGCGATAGGTCATTTCAAATGGTGGCGCACCTTCGCCGAAGATAGATCGAAGGAACGCAGGACTGATTTCTTTCCATGCGAATGACTCGTGTCCGGATTCGTCTCTTTCCTCTGCCTCGACGTGTGCCAGAGCGGGACCCCCGGCAAGGTCCCACCATTGATTTTCTATCAACGCGCGTGACATCTTATTGTTTTCCTGGCTTCCGTCAGAGTTGCGATTGTCAAAGACAATCTCGCCTAGCGTTTGACTTCGGGCATCGATCCGGCTCCGGAATTCTATCATTGGGCCTGGTGCTCCGTCCAAATATGCTGGTGCCAGTGCAAGTCGCGCTTCCAGCAGGAGCGTGAAGGTAGCTTCAATTTGTCGACCATTTGAGAGCGTTAGTTTGGCAACCTGAGGCCCGGTCATTTGGCGCGTACCAAGGAGAACCGAGGGGATGGGAGGAAGGTCGTCAGGATGTTCAATGCATCCTGCAAGGCCCCCGGCCGAAATCCCAATCACATCCAATGGGTCAGAACTGTTTAGAATACGGCCGCTGCGCGCGTCGTACCGCCCGGTGGTCTGGTATGCCTTGGTATAGTATTTCACCAACTGGCTGTCGCGAATCACGGAAACTGCCATTTTGCTTATGAGGTCGCGCAGCTTCGCCCACCGAAATTCCTCCAAATCTTCAATCGGTAAACCTGTGCCGAAGCTGCATCCCTGGAATATCTCGGAGAGATAGAATTCTTCGTCGTCCGGCCGCTTTTCGAGTTGGGCCACAGCGCGCGCGAACTTGAAATACTTTGAAGGCTTCTTTGCCAGGCGCTCAACTCGGCGTGGTCCTGCATCGTCTGGCAGGGTGTAGGGATCAAGCCGTTTTGAGGAATCGATTTTTCCCTGCCCTTCAAAACCCGCTTTACTGGCAACAGATCGTTTCGAAACTCCGCGCTTCTCCACAAGCTCTAACAACCGATGGAGGTTGCCGGCTGCACGTTTCTGATCCTCGCGCGAAAACGGATCTCTCCTGTCACGTGCTTCTTTGAGCAGTTGGAAGCGCTGGGCGGATTTGCGAGGCTCGAACGTTCTGCCGGTGGAGATGTCTATCACGTTGGTTGTCTCCAATGCCTCAAGCCGCTCCACGGTAGCGCCTCGACTTCCCGGTATCGTGCATGACAGTCACAATCTGTCCTGACACATCGCTTACAATCACTGCCATGCGCTCAAGACGACAAGCCATCTGGGGGCCGAAGCTCACGCTTTTTGCGCGCGCCTGCTCCCGGCTCATCCGCAACACGCGACAGTTGCCCCCCACGTCCCGTTCGAGGTCATAATAATCCAACAGCGTACGTAAAACCTGCTGTCTTATACCGCGCTGCTGGCATCGGCGCTGCGCGTGGCCTGAAAGATTGAAAGTGTCCATCGGTGTGGGTGTCTCCTCTTGCACACAGCATGCACCTCAGAAGACACCTCCACATTCCGATTTTAGGAAAATAGGTGCTACAAAATTAGGATATTTTCAAGATATAATTCGGAAAATTTTTGACAGGAATCGGGAAGTACTCGGCAACTCTTAGTTGTGAGAGGACCGACTTGTCATACTAAGGTTGGGTATTCCTTTATTGCGTATTCAATAAGCGTGTTTCCGGCGACTGATATCGCGCTTTCAGCGCGATCAAGGGGCGGTTCCGGAATGACGGCTGTGAGGGTAATCAAACAGCTTCGCCCCGTTCGGCAAGCCGCGCCCGTTCCTTCATGGCTTCGCTGGCGGCCTCCTCGCGGCGCTTCATCACTTCATAGATGATGGCGCCGGTCAGAGAAAACAGGATGATGATCACGGCAAGTGCCGAGAGTGCGGGTGTGGTGCCCTGGCGCACTTCACCGGCCAGCACAGTCACCAGGGTCTTGTCGGCGAGGATGGCAAAGGTCGTGGTATTGTAGTTCTCAAAAGAGGAAAGAAACCCGATGACCGCCGCCGACAAAAGGGCGGGCCGCAAAAACGGCACGAGAATGTGCCAGAACACCTGTGGATAGGAGGCGCCCAGATCCAGGGCGGCCTCTTCCTGGCCCTTGTCGAAGCGCGAAAGCCGCGCCATGATAATGAGCAAGCTGTAAGCGGCGACAAAACTCGATTGGCCGAGGATCGACAGGACAACGCCTTTGTAGAAGATGGCCTTGGTGATGTCGGTCATTCCCAACATGTCTTTCCAGAAAATCACCGTGGAAATGCCGATAATGACACCGGGTGTCAGCAGCGGCGAAACCGTGACCAGATAAAAAAGCCCCCGGGCGCGGTGATAGACCTGATTCATGAGAATGGAGGCCGCAAGCCCCACGGGCACG
>JANNFZ010000401.1:0-2291 GCA_031380375.1 Hyphomicrobiales bacterium | reverse complement strand
TCTGCTGGGCCGCGGCTGGGCGCCTTACAAGGTCCTCACGGAAGCCCTGGTTGAGGGCATGCGCATCGTCGGAATCGATTTCCGCGACGGCATCCTGTTTGTGCCGGAAGTTCTTCTTGCCGCCAATTCAATGAAAGCCGGCATGTTCATCCTGCGGCCATTGCTCATTGCCACGGGCGCGCCGCGGCTTGGCAAGATGGTGATCGGCACGGTCAAGGGCGACATTCACGACATCGGCAAAAACCTCGTTGGCATGATGATGGAAGGGGCGGGCTTTGAAGTCATCGACCTCGGCATCAACAATTCGGTCGAAAAATATCTTGAAGCAATCGAAAAGCACCAGCCCGACATTCTTGGCATGTCAGCACTGCTGACAACGACCATGCCCTACATGAAGGTTGTCATCGACACGATGAAGGAAAAGGGCATCCGCGACGACTATACGATTTTGGTGGGGGGTGCACCGCTCAACGAGGATTTCGCCAAGGCCGTTGGTGCCGATGCCTATTGCCGCGATGCGGCAGTCGCTGTCGAGACCGCCAAAAGCTTCATGGCGCGCAAGCACAATCAACTGGCCTGAGCAGGGCACTGCCGGAAACAAAAAAAGCGCCCCGCAAAGGGCACTTTCTTTTTGCCGCGATGGCGGCAGGAATTATTACGTGCCAGACGTGATGTGGCCGGCGATCGACGAGAACTTGCCCGTGATCGAAGAAGCCAGGATCGGCATGGCAGTAACCAGGGCGAGGCCCATGGCAGCAGCGATCAGGCCGTATTCGATGGCCGTTGCGCCGGATTCGTCTTTCAGGAACTTGAACATGCTGTTACTCCAGAGTTTACTACAGTAGCATTCCCGGTCTGCATGAGAGCCGCCGCGAACGTGGGGCCAGTGATAAGTCCCGGCACTTAACGGGGACTGAAAAGCGATCTCGAAAATGGAGCCATCGGCATGACGGTCAGGATTGAAGTTGCGAACATGGTAAACACTTTGCAAAAATTGACGGGATTTGGCGGAAATCCGGACCATGCCTGACAAGACCCATGTCGATCTTGCACCTTCCGAGGCGTTTTCCTTCGGCAATGGCAAAGGCAGTGTCTTGCTTATTGCCTGCGGGGCGCTGGCCCGCGAGATCGTCGATGTGATCGAAAAGAACCGCTGGCAGGCCTTTGACATCCAGTGCCTGCCCGCCAAGTGGCACAACACACCGGAACATATTGTGCCTGCGGTGCGCGAGAAAATCCGTGAATCCCGGGCACATTATCGCAGCATCTATGTGCTTTATGGCGACTGTGGCACGGGCGGCATGCTCGACAAGATGCTGGCCGAAGAGAAAGTGGAGCGCATCGACGGTCCCCATTGCTATGCATTCTTCACGGGCAATGCGGAATTTGCGAAGACGGCCGATGCCGATTTCACGTCCTTTTACCTCACCGACTATCTGGCCCGGCATTTCGACAAGCTGATCTGGCAGGGGCTCGGCCTTGACCGCCATCCCGAATTGCTGCCGATGTATTTCGGCAATTACACGAAAATCATCTACCTCGCACAAACGAAGGACGAACAGCTGGTGGAAAATGCCAAAGCTGCAGCCCTGAAGCTCGGCCTCGGCTTTGAACACCGCTTCACGGGCTATGGCGAATTGGCAAGTGAAATGGCCAAGCGCGCCTGATCAGCTTTCCCACTCCTTCCGCTGATAACCTTCCTTCGGAATGGCGTAGTAGTCACCTTTGAAACCGCAATAGATATGGCCTTCGATCGACAGGCCCGTGGCCCCATCGATCGAACCTGCGGTGAATGAGGTGTAGTTGCCCTTGTCGGGCTTCCAGAACAGGTTGGAGCCGCATTCCCCGCAGAATCCGCGGGAAGCTGTATCGCTGGCCCGATACCATTTGAGCCCCCGTGATTCGACGATGTTGAACTTGTCATTGTCCACTGCGGTCGAATGCATGAATGATCCTGTTTGCTTGCGGCATTGAATGCAGTGACAGGCGATGATGGGGCGGGCGGGCTCTTCGAATGTGTATTTCACGGCACCACAGAGGCAGGAACCAGCCTTCATGATTTAAACTCCTGCGCCAAGGCTTTAATGTGTTCGGGGCCAATGCCGCAACAGCCCCCGAAAATGCTTGCACCCATTGTCTGCCAGTGGCGGGACTTCAGCACAAGGTCACCAGGCGCAATGGTATCAACAAACACCCAGTCAGGCGATTTGAAGTAGCCGCTTTCCGGATAAGTGCCGATGGGGCCGGACCAATGCTGTTTCAAAATTTCCATGGCTTCGTCGGTCGCCGTC
>JANNFZ010000262.1:0-2777 GCA_031380375.1 Hyphomicrobiales bacterium | reverse complement strand
GTTCGTGGACGTGTTCGAGGCGCTCAGCCTCGTCGTGGATTGTTTCCATGGGGATTTTCGCTTCGTCTGATCCCGCAGCGTTTTAATCTGCTGCTGATAATAACGCGCTGCCGGTCACCAAGATCACCGAAGTGCGGGTTCTCGACCCCTATTTTTATCACTGAGCTTCGCGATTTTTCACGCTTTCAAACCCAACGCGACGTGAATTGCGTCGCAACACCGGAGGACATGATGAAAAACACTTTTGGCTTGGCTTGTGGCGCAACCCTGCTGGCGATCCTCGCCGTCGGTCCCACTGCAGCCGACGAAGTTGAAGGCCCACTGGTCAAGCACGTGCGCGCCGCCAATGACCGCTTCAAGGACGTGGCCGTTGCGGTTGCCGAGGGCTATGGCCCCATTCCCTGCGCCAGCGGTCAAACCGGAGGTGCAATGGGCATTCACTATGTAAATGGTGCCCTGCTGAAGGATGGAGTCACTGATATCGCTCATCCGGAAGCCGTGATGTACGAGCCGATGTCCGATGGCAAGATGGCACTGGTTGCGGTTGAATATATCGCCTTCAAGGGCCCGGCTGCGCTGGAAGGTCATTTGTTCAACTTCATCAGCGAGCCCAATCGCTATGGCCTGGACAAGTTCTACGAATTGCATGTGTGGGCGTGGAAAAAGAACCCCACGGGTGCGTTCGCGGATATGAATCCGACAGTTTCGTGTGCGGCAGCCCAATAGTCTGATTGGGTCGGGGGCGGCTCAATCTGAGTTCATCAAAATTGAAAAAGGGCCAGTCTTGCGACTGGCCCTTTGAGATTCGCAATGCTGAAAGATCAGCCCTTGGTCTTTTTGTTCTTCTGGTCGACCTTGGCTCGTGGGCCCTTGCCAGCCAGCAGTTCCTTGGCCTGTTCGATCCATTCCTCACGCTTGGTGCGGCCCTTCAAGACCAGCTTTTCGTCGAGTGCAAAAATCGCCTCATCGCTCATCTCGGCAATCTGGTTGAGCGAGGTGATGCCTTCCTTGGCGAGGTTTTCCTTGATGCGGGGGCCAACACCACCGATCAGCGATACATCGTCGGCAGCCACTTGAACCTTGGGCGCATGCACTTCATTGGCCATGTCGGCGAAAGCCTGACGCTGGTCTTCCATGATGCGGGCGGCTTTGCCGGTGCGGCCCTTGAGATAATAGAGCTTGGCGCGACGCACGCGGCCGCGGCGCACCACCTTGATCGAATCGATCATCGGCGAATAGACCGGGAAAATACGCTCAACGCCTTCGCCATAAGAGAGCTTGCGGACCGTGAAATTCTCGTTGAGGCCACCACCGGAGCGGGCGATGCACATGCCCTCATAGGCCTGCACGCGGGTGCGGTCGCCTTCGACCACCTTGACGTTCACAATAACCGTGTCACCGGCGTCAAACACCGGGATCTGGCGCTTGCTGATAACAGCGGCCATCTGCTCGGCTTCGAGCTGCTGGATAATGTTCATGTTCCTGATATCCTTCCAAGTTGTGGCACGATTGGCCGCAACCATTTCGGGGCGCTTCTAAGGCGCTTGAGGCTGAAAAGTCAACCTTTCCCCTTGACATATTTGTCCCAGAGGTCGGGCCGGCGCCGCTTGGTCAGCTCTTCCCGTTGTTGGTGTTTCCACTGGGCGATCTTCTTGTGGTCACCGGACAGGAGAATCGCTGGAATTTCAGCATCTTCCCAGGTGTTGGGCTTGGTATAATGGGGATGCTCCAAAAGCCCGTCGGAGAAACTTTCCTCGGCGGCACTTTCAAGCTTCCCCATGACGCCGGGCAGGAGCCTGACGACGGCATCAAGCAACGCAAGTGCTGCGGGCTCGCCGCCGGACAACACATAGTCGCCAACTGATATTTCCCGCAAAGCCCGCTTGTCGATCGCCCGCTCGTCCACGCCTTCAAAACGCCCGCAAACAATGAGGCAACCGGGGCCTGAAGCAATCTCCTGCACCAGGCTTTGCGTCAGGGGCACGCCACGCGGGCTCATCAAGAGGCGCGGACCCACATGGGGCGTGCCGTCAATGGCAGCGGCGAGAATATCAGGCTTCAACACCATGCCGACACCACCCCCCGCCGGATGATCATCGACGGTCCGATGGCGGTCACTGGCAAAACTGCGAATGTCGGTCGCGTTTAGCGACCACAGGCCCTCGCTCATCGCCCGCCCCGCAAGCGAAATGCCAAGGGGTCCCGGAAACATCTCGGGAAAGAGTGTCAGAATGGTTGCGGCGAAGCTCATTCCTGGCGGTTCGAAAGGTCGAGAAAACCCTCTGGCAATTCGAGAGTCAATATCCCATCGATCCGCTTCAGGAAACGGGCCGGCGCAAGCAGCGTCTTGGGTGCGCCAGTGTCGATCTCGAGAAGATCGCCAGCGCCATAGTTTTCGATGCCAATGATGGTGCCAAGGCGGGCGCCGGCATGGCCAACGTCCTGGCCCACAAGATCGACCAAATAGAATTCACCGTCCTTTGGATCGGGCAAGCGGGTCCGGGCGATCAGCAATTCCTGGCCGCTGAAAGTCTCGGCCGTGTTGCGGTCCTTGACGTTTTTAAGGTCGGCGATGAAGAACCCGTTGGCGGGTTTCATCCGCAGGATTTCAACTGCGCGGCCATCGCTGGTTTCGAGCATGCCATAAGTGGCAATGGCTTTCGGATCAGCGGTGAAACTTTGCAGCTTCACTGCACCTCGAATGCCATGGGCGCCGGCAATGCGACCGAGGAGGACCAACATCAGATACTATTCCAATTGTCGTCATCCCGGCGAAA
>JANNFZ010000326.1:0-2255 GCA_031380375.1 Hyphomicrobiales bacterium | reverse complement strand
TGTGTTGCGGATGTAGAAAAGGAAGGCGAGACCAAAACCCAAGGCCATGGCAACGAAAGGTGAATAATTAACCCAAACCGGAACCTCATGCATGATGTGCACGATATGGTTTTCCTCGGAACGGAAAATCGAATAGCCCCAGAATTCCTTTTCCGCATGGCCGATGAAGTAATCCTGAAAGACATAGCCGACGATCAGCGCCCCAAGTGCCAGCACAAAAAGCGGGATGAGCATGGTGTTTTGGCTCTCATGCACATGTTCCATGGTGTGGTGGTCGGCACGCGACTTGCCGTTGAATGTCATAAAGGCAAGGCGCCATGAATAGAACGATGTGCAGAAAGCCGCGACCACCAGCAACACATAGGCAAAGACGCCCCAGCTGGAATGGGCCATGAAGGCGCTTTCAATCACTGCATCCTTGGAGAAGTAACCGGCGGTCAACGGAAAGCCCGTCAAAGCCAAAGTGCCGATGAGCATCATGGCCCAGGTGATGCGGATGTGAGGTGCGAGCCCGCCCATCTTGCGCATGTCCTGTTCGCCCGACATGGCGTGGATCACCGAACCTGCCCCCAGGAACAGCAACGCCTTGAAAAACGCGTGCGTGAAAAGATGGAAGATGGCGATGCCATAGCCACCAACGCCGAGCGCCACAAACATGTAGCCAAGCTGCGAACAGGTGGAATAGGCAATCACCCGCTTGATGTCATTCTGAACAAGACCGACCGTAGCCGCAAAGAAGGCTGTGATGGCACCGATGATGATCACGACGTCACGGGCCGCCGGTGCGAGTTCAAAGAGCGGCGACATGCGTGCCACGAGGAACACACCAGCCGTCACCATGGTTGCAGCGTGGATGAGGGCCGACACCGGGGTCGGGCCCTCCATGGCGTCCGGCAGCCACGTGTGCAGCAGGAATTGCGCCGATTTGCCCATGGCCCCCATGAAGAGCAGGAGACACAAAGTTGTCAGCACGTCAAAATCCCAAGAGAGGAAATGCATCGACTTGCCAACCTGCCCCGCAGCACCGGCGAAAATCGCATCGAATTCAACCGAGCCAAACACCAGGAAAACGCCGAAGATGCCGAGGGCAAAACCGAAATCACCGACACGGTTGACGACAAAGGCCTTGATGGCAGCGGCATTGGCGGCAGGCCTCGTGTACCAGAAGCCGATGAGCAGATAGGACGCAAGGCCCACGCCTTCCCAACCAAAGAACAGCTGCAAGAGATTGTCGGCTGTGACCATCATGAGCATGGCAAAGGTGAACAGCGAGAGATAGGCGAAGAAGCGCGGCTGGTGCTCATCATGACTCATGTAGCCAAGCGAATAGAGATGCACGAGCGAAGACACGGTGTTCACAACAACGAGCATGACCGCCGTCAGCGCATCAATGCGCAGGGCCCAATTGGCCTGCAAGGTGCCGGACGAGATCCAGCGGAAAATATCAACCTTCACGGGCTCGGCATGGTGCAGGAACCCCCACAACACAACCCAAGACAGGGCGGCAGAGACAAACAGCAATCCCGTCGTCAAATACATGGGCCACATGGGGCCATTGGCGTGATGGTGATCATGTTCACCGTGAACCTCATCATGCCCATGGTGCGCGCCATAAACATCGGCGTCGCGGCCCAGATTCTTGAACAGCGCAGTGCCGAAAAGCCCGGCTACGATCGCGCCGAGCAAAGGAAGGAAGACGATTGCCTGATACATTGTTGCGCGTCAGCCCTTCATGAGTGTGATATCGTCAACCGCGATGGAGCCGCGGTTGCGATAGTAGGTAACGAGAATTGCAAGGCCGATGGCGGCTTCGGCTGCGGCCACTGTCAGAACCAAAAGCGCAAAAACCTGTCCGTTCAAGTCCTGCAATGCTGTCGAGAACGCCACCAAGTTGATATTCACCGCAAGCAGCATGAGTTCAATCGACATCATGATGATGATGACGTTTTTGCGGTTCAGGAAAATTCCGAAAATGCCGATGGTAAAAAGAATGGCGGCAACCGTGAGATAGTGTGAAAGCCCGATCATGTTCAAATCCCCTGCCCCGGTTCCACTTTGCGCACTTCAATTGCTGTGGCTGGTCCCCGCGCCACTTGCACAGAAACGTTCTGGCGTTTGACGCCCTCCTTGTGCCGGAGCGTCAACACAATGGCGCCGACCATGGCCACCAGCAGGATCAACCCCGCAACCTGGAAAAAAAGAAAATATTTTGTGTAAAGAACCTCACCGAGCGCCTGGGTGTTGGTGACAGTTGC
>JANNFZ010000302.1:0-6441 GCA_031380375.1 Hyphomicrobiales bacterium | reverse complement strand
GGAGGGGTTAAGTGTTGTGAAAACTTACCCCTCCCCAATTTTTGGGGAGGGGCTGGGGTGGGGTCTGTCACGAACGCTCGTCCTCAGTGCAAAATCTGCTCAAGGAACAGCTTGGTGCGCGGGCTCTTGGGGTGCGTGAAGAATTCGTTGGGCTCGTTTTCCTCGACGATCTGCCCCTGGTCCATGAAGATCACCCGGTTTGCGACCTGGCGGGCGAAGGCCATTTCATGGGTCACGCACAGCATGGTCATGCCACCTTGGGCAAGATCGACCATCACATCCAGCACTTCCTTGATCATCTCGGGGTCGAGCGCCGAGGTTGGTTCGTCAAACAACATGATCTTGGGGTTCATGCACAAGGCCCTGGCAATGGCCACGCGTTGTTGCTGGCCGCCGGACAACTGACCCGGATATTTCATGGCCTGCTCCGGGATTTTCACGCGGGCAAGGTATTTCCGCGCCAGTTCTTCGGCCTCGGCCTTTGGTTGCTTGCGCACCCACATGGGGGCCAGCGTCAAGTTCTCAAGCACTGTCAAATGCGGGAACAGGTTGAAGTGCTGGAACACCATGCCGACTTCGCGGCGCACGTCGTCGATGTTTTTCAGATTGTTGGTGAGCGGCACGCCGTCCACGACAATGTCACCCTTCTGGTGTTCTTCCAGCCGGTTGATGCAACGGATCATGGTGGATTTGCCGGAGCCCGAGGGGCCGCAAATGACAATGCGCTCGCCGCGCTTCACATTGAGGTTAATGTCGCGCAGCACGTGGAACTGGCCGTACCATTTATTGACGGCCGTCATGGTGATTGCATTGGGGGAAGCGGACATCATCACCTCTTGTGGCCCGTGTTGAGCCGTCGTTCGATGAACATGGAATAGCGCGACATGGAAAAACAGAAGACAAAATAGATCAGCACCAGCGCGAAGTAACCGGTGTTGCCGGTCTGGGCGCTGGCCCATTTCGCGTCATTGAAGCCGGACTGCACGATGCCGAGGAGGTCGAATATGCCGATGACCGTGACAAGGCTCGTATCCTTGAACAGGCCGATGAAGTTGTTGACGATGCCGGGTATGACGATCTTCAGCGCCTGCGGCATGACGATCAGCACCATCATTTTCCAATAGGGCAGACCCACGGCCTGCGAGGCTTCGTATTGTCCCTTGGGAATGGCTTGCAGGCCGCCGCGGATGACTTCGGCCATATAGGCCGATGCAAACAGTGAAATGCCAATCAGCGCCGTCAGAAGTTTTTCAGGGTTGACGCCCGGTGGCATGAACAGCGGAAACATGTTGGCCGCCATGAACAGCACCAAGACCAGCGGCACGCCGCGCACCGTCTCGATGAAGATGGTGCTGAGCAGGCTGACGATGGGCATGGTGGAGCGGCGCCCGAGCGCCAGAAAAATGCCGAGCGGCACGGACACGACAATGGCCGTGACCGCCAACACGAGTGTGACCAGCAGTCCGCCCCATTGTGT
Source organism: Hyphomicrobiales bacterium (assembly GCA_031380375.1). Classification (GTDB taxonomy): domain Bacteria; phylum Pseudomonadota; class Alphaproteobacteria; order Rhizobiales; family Aestuariivirgaceae; genus Aestuariivirga. Next base: position 4,964 of record JANNFZ010000302.1, on the reverse strand, counting down.
GGTCTCAACGAAGGTCAGGCCGAAGTAACCACCTGACACCAGAAAAAAAGTGATGACCGGAAAGGCCACGAAGAAGAACAGCGCATTCCAGCCTTTGAAGGGGACGGCGGGAATGAGAAGACCAGCCAGCGAGATGGCACCCATGACATAAACGATGTTGACGCGCCAGCGTTCGTCGATGGGATAGAAGCCGTAAATCCATTGGTGAAACTTCGCGAAAATAAACGGCCAGCAGGCCCCTCCCCCTTCGACATTGCACAGTTCCCGGTCGGGGGCCGACCACACGGCGCGCAGGACCGCCCAGTCGAAAATATTCCACGCCGCCCAAAACAACAGGGCGCCCACCACCAACCCCAGCAGCGCACCGCCTGTTGACGTGAAAAACATCTGGCGGATCGTCGGCCAGAAGCCGACAAGATTGGCAGGTGGCGGCAGCAGTGGCGCGTCAACAGTCCTGACGAAACTTTCTGACATGTCAGCGCTCCACCAGTTTCATGCGCGCGTTGAACCAATTCATGAAGGCCGAGGTCGCAAGACTCAAACTCAGATAGACCACGAGCAGGATGGAGAAGACCTCAATGGCTTTTCCCGACTGATTGTTGACGGTGCCGCCGGCATACATGAGATCAGGATAGCCAATGGCCACGGCCAGTGAGGAATTCTTGGTGAGGTTCAGATACTGGCTGGCCATGGGCGGAATGATCACGCGCATGGCCTGGGGAATGATAACAAGCCTCAGCGCCTTGCCATTGTCGAGACCAAGGGCGAGCGAGGCTTCAGTCTGGCCATGGCTCACGGCCATGATGCCGGAGCGTACATTCTCGGCGATGAAGGCGGCGGTGTAGATGGACAGGGCCACCAGCAACGCCAGGAATTCCGGCACCAATGTCATGCCGCCCTTGAAGTTGAAGCCCGCTAATTCAGGAAAGCTCCATTCCACCGGCCATCCCGCCAGCAGCAAACCAAGGAATGGCGACAACACGATGATGGGCAGCGAGATCAACCAGACGGGCAGGATTTGCCCTGTTGCTTCCTGGCGCTTGCGGGCCCAGCGCCGGAACAGGCCTGTGCCTACAAGTGCCGCCACAAACAGGGCTGCACCCATCCACGCGCCATCGCCAAAGGTCGGGTGCGGCATGGCGATGCCGCGATTGGAAATGAACACCGCGTCAAAGAAACTGATTGCCCCTTTTACGCCCGGAAGCGGCTTCAGCACCAACGCGTACCAAATGAAAATCTGCAAGAGCAGCGGAATGTTGCGGACCGCTTCAACATAAATCGTAGCTGCGCGCGACACGACCCAATTCTTCGAAAGCCGCATGACGCCGATGGTGAAACCAATGACGGTGGCAAGGATTATGCCGATCACCGAAACCAAGATGGTGTTCCAGAATCCCACCACAAGAGCGTGACCAAAGGTGGAACTGGAAGAATAATAAATCAGCGCTGTCGACAAATCAAAGCCAGATGCTTTGCCGAGGAAATCGAAGCCGAAGCTCTGGTTCAGTTTCTGCAGGTTGGCTTGCGTGTTGCCGACAATGACATAGAGCCCCCAGACGATAAGCAGCACGATCACGATCTGGCTCGCAATGCCGCGAAATGTCGGGCTGTAAAACCATGCCAAGGCGTCGCGTGGGGATTTGTCGCCGGCTTCAACTGTCATGGCCGCTGTCCCTGGAGCAACCTGACTTTTGGTGGAACCACCAAAAGCCAGATAAGTTGCTCGGAAATCAAAATCTTTGTGCGTAATCTGATCGCCAAGACGATTGCGTATTGGCGCACTACGCACGAGCGAACGGAGCCCGCCATTTCAGGGCGGGCTCCATCCAGGGTCTTAGCGGATCGGAGGTGCGTATTGCAGGCCGCCGGCGCTCCACAGGGCGTTCTTGCCGCGGGCAATTTTCAGCGGCGTGGCTGGGCCAATATTGCGTTCGAACACTTCCCCGTAATTGCCCACTTGCTTGATGATGTTGTAGGCCCAATCGGGACCAAGGCCCAGGCCCTTGCCGAAGTCGTTGTCGGCTTCGGTGCCGTCGGGGTTCTTGGTCTTGACGGAGAGAAGACGCTGGATTTCGGGATTGGCCGAGTTTTTCATTTCGTCGACATTGGCTGATGTCACACCAAGCTCCTCGGCGTTCACCATGGCATAATGGGTCCACTTCACAATGTTGAACCATTGCGCGTCACCCTGGCGCACCACGGGGCCAAGCGGTTCCTTCGAAATGATTTCCGGCAGAACGATGTGATCATCGGGGTTGGTGAATTTCAGGCGGTCGGCATAGATACCGGATTGGTCGGTCGAATAAACATCGCACCGACCCTCCTGGTATGCTTGGAGAACTTCCTGGTTTTTCTCAAAGGCCACAACCTTGTATTCCATCTTGTTGGCTTTGAAATAATCGGCGAGGTTCTGTTCCGTTGTGGTGCCGGTTTGGACGCAAACCGTCGCCCCACCCAATTCAAGCGAGGATTTCACACCAAGCTTGGTTGGAACCAGAAAGCCCTGTCCGTCATAATAGGTGACACCAGCAAAGGTGAGACCGAGCGATGTATCGCGGCTCATGGTCCATGTGGAGTTGCGTGACAGCATGTCGATTGTGCCGGATTGCAGCGCCGTAAAGCGCTCCTTGGCAGTCAGTGGCGCAAATTTCACTTTCTTTGCGTCACCCAAGACTGCGGCAGCTACTGCACGACAAAAATCCACGTCGAAGCCCGTCCAGTTTCCTTGTTCATCAGGATTGCCAAACCCAATAAGGGCGGGATTGGAACCACAGTCGATGGCGCCCTTGGCCTTGACGTCGTCAAGCGTGGCCGCAGAGGCCGCCGTCGCGGCCAGCGCGAAGAACGAAGCCGTCGCCAAAAGATTGAGTGATTTCATGATTGTTTGTACTCCCTGGTCGAATGTAAATATTGTTCCACTGGTCTGCGCCAGCATGGCCACAATCAAGCGCCAAATGAGTCCAAGGTCAAGCACTCGCTCATCCGGATGGAAGATCAGGTCTTGTGGCGGGCAATCGCGTCGACGATCATTTGTTCAGCTTCCGCTGCATCGCCCCAACCAGCCACTTTCACCCATTTGTTGGGTTCGAGATCCTTGTAGTGAACAAAAAAGTGCTCGATCTGCTGCAATGTGATCTCCGGCAAATCCTTGTAATTGTGCACATTCTCATAGCGGCGCGTCAGGCGCGGCACCGGCACGGCGATGATTTTTTCATCACCACCCGCCTCATCCTGCATTCTCAATACGCCGACAGGACGCACAGCGATGACCGCACCCGGCACAATGCCGCGCTGGTTGGCAATCAGCACGTCGATCGGGTCGCCATCATCAGAAAGCGTGTGCGGAATGAAACCGTAATTGCCGGGATAGCGCATGGATGTATAGAGAAAGCGGTCGACAACCAGCGTGCCGGCCTTCTTGTCCATCTCATATTTGATGGGCTCGCCACCGACCGGCACCTCAACGATGACGTTCACCTCTTTCGGCGGGTTGCGGCCAATGGATATGGCGTCGATCAGCATGGGGCGTCTCCTGTTTTGCCCTTCTTAGCGGAGCATTCCAGACAAGGACAATGGACAACACCCACGTTGACACGAAGACGATAACCCCCGATAGTTGGCAAAAGAGAAATAGCGTGCAGGGAGGATACAGTGAACAACTCCAAAAAAAGCGAATCCACCGCTCTGATCAATTTGAAATCCGACGCGCTGCTGGGCTTCAATCAAGTTTCAGATGCAAAGGATTCCCAAGGACTAAAGTCGCAGATCGAAATGAGCCGACTGTTTTCGAAGCGCGGCGAAATCGCGCCGCCTGTCTAATTTGTCGGCGTAGTGGTTTGAGTGTCGACAAATTCTGGTTTGTATGGCGATCCGGCGTCCGGCAGTTCCGGGGCAAGGGTACCTGGTCTTCTCACTTATGCGGCAAGTCCAAAAGAGATTGACCAGCAGGTGCGGACAAGTCTTTCAAAGAGCTTGTCGTATATCCTCGGCGAAATCGCAGGTCACGTCGACACCGAGCCGTTGAGCGTTGCTCGTGCGCTGTCGACCATTCAATCGCATAGCGTGAGCCCTGGCGTTTTCGCGCGCTACTATGATCTGGTCTTTGCAATATCAAACAACCGCTTTGCCGAAGCACAGCAGCTCACGCACAATATCATTTCAATGGCGCTGCAACCTGCAAGCTTCGAAATCCGCCCCTTGTCAAATGAACAGTTGGGAGACGATTTCGCGCGTTACCACCGTCTGCTTTTTGCCGAGAGTCCGAATGTCGGAACGCAAATGCCGCCCGGCGACGGGCAGTTCGCTGCGGCATCGCGCAACCTCAATGAGGCCATTGCCATCATCCAGGACGTTGAACCGCGTATCGCCCGCGAGATTCAGGGTTTGTGGACGCGCATCTATCTCTCCCGCGACAAAGCACAGAATGGCCGCGCAAGTTTTGGCGGGGTCACTTCTTTCATGATCTGGGGGGCAACTTTCATGAATGCCGACGGCTACCAAGACCGCTGGGACATGGTGCAGTTTCTCGTTCACGAGATCACCCATGCATTGCTGTTTGGGCTCGCCGCCCGGGAAACGCTGGTTCTGAATGCAGCTTCGGATGGCTACCCTTCACCGTTGCGGACCGAACTCAGGCCCATGGACGGCGTTTATCATGCGGCAATTGTTTGCGCACGGCTTGCGGACTTCAACCAGCGCTGGCTTGATTCAAGTATCCTCAATGAACAAGAGCGGGAAAGATCAATAATCGCCGTCAATGACAACGGGGCCGCCTTTCGCGATGGTGCGGCGACCATTTCGGAACACGGAATTCTGTCGCAATCGGGTCGGGAATTATTTGCCAACTGCTGCGATGGCTTGGACAAATGAGCATTGCCGCGAAGCCGTATGCAGCGCCCTCCAAATGGCCAAGTGGATTGCCCCTGACATTGAAAGAGGCACTGCAATATCGCATCGCGAAATGC
>JANNFZ010000267.1:0-2344 GCA_031380375.1 Hyphomicrobiales bacterium | reverse complement strand
ATCGGCGGCACAACGATGCTGACCGATTGCTACCGCCCCTCGGAGCGCGGCAAGGTTCAGGCGGCCAATGACCTCGGCATTTCGATCCTGATGGCCATTGCCTCATCGAGTTCCGGCGTCATTCTCGCCGATTGGGGCTGGCATGCGGTGCCCTTCGCGCTGTTCCCGCCGGCGGTGATTGCACTGGCGATGGTCGGCTGGCTGATGCTTTCAAAAGCAGAACCGCTGCCCACAAAATGAAATCGGCTCCGGTGGCATTGCCTCCCGGAGCCGATGAAAAGAAAAGCTCTGCGAGCTTACTTCTTCTTGGCAGCCTTCTTCGCCTTCTTGGCGGGTTTCTTAGCGGCCTTCTTTGCTTTCTTCGCAGCCATAGTTCATCTCCTAGAGATTTATTTGGTTGGTTTTAGCCCCACAACGCAGGCTCCACTTACGTGCGACACGCGCTGTTGCATGGCTCATCGCCGTATTTGCGCTTGTCACTGCAACGTGTTCTGAACTCGTTTGTGTGATTCGGCAATACGACAACTACATCTGGTGTATCGGGCCAAGACGCTAACAACTGGTAAAGATTTGCCTGTTGGGTCCAATGGTCCGTGTACTGACGATGTGACTTTGATCCACGGATGCCGTAAAAACTCATATTTCACAGCGATGCTCCGTAGGCGGATGAACCGGCTTGGGAATGCGTTTGCGGGGTCATGTTTTTCCGGTGTTGCACGCGTCCCAAAACCTTTTCCACAAAATAATTTGCGTGAATCGTCATTCAACGTCGCAACGATGGTCCTCAGAACCCTTTTTCCTCCCTGCAATGGAATACAAATCGAACACGAATTTGCGTCCCCCTCTCCCGACGCGTGCCGCGCCACCCTCTCCCACGAGGGGAGAGGGTTGAGGTTTGGACTTCTCATTTTGCGCAACCTTCTCCCCTTGTGGGAGAAGGTGCCGAGCAGCATCTTGCTGCGAGGCGGTAGAGGGGTGTGTTTCCTTGCGCGATAGTCTTCATAAAAATGAAAAAGGCCGGAGCATCGCCCCGGCCTTCTTTGCTTCACGTTTGAATGAGCGTTACGAACACCCGCTCGTTGATCCGCAGGTGTCGCATTTCATGCAGGTGCCATTGCGCACCATGGTGTAGTTGCCGCATTCCGAACAGCAATCACCCTCGTAGCCCTTGAGCTTGGCTTCGGTGCGGCGATCCATCTGCCTCATCACCACAGGTTCCGGCAGCATAACACTTGCCGTCACCGGATCAGCGAGTGCCAAGGCCCCAACCGAGTCCGCGGCACGCATTTGCAAGGCGTGGGCGGGAGATGTTGCCTGGGGTGCTGACGATTGCGGCATCACCACGACATTCGAGAGGTTCTGCTTTCGCACATAGCCCGAAGAGAGAAAGCGCTGGGCCGAAACCGCCGGCTTTTGTTCTTCGCCGATGCCCTTGCCCAGACTGTCAAAACCAAGCTCCGACGGTTCCACATGGGCGAGGTCGTTGCGGCCCAAATAGGACACGGCCAATTCCCGGAACACATAGTCGAGGATCGACGTGGCGTTCTTGATCGAGTCATTGCCCTGCACCATGCCGGCTGGTTCGAACTTCGTGAAGGTAAAGGCATCGACGAATTCATCGAGCGGCACGCCATATTGCAGGCCGACTGAAACCGCGATGGCGAAATTATTCATCATGGCGCGGAGTGCTGCGCCTTCCTTGTGCATGTCGATGAAGATCTCGCCAAGTTTGCCATCCTCGTATTCACCGGTGCGCAGGTAAACCTTGTGGCCGCCAACCACGGCCTTCTGGGTGTAACCTTTACGGCGGCCAGGCAGGCGTTCGCGCTCGAACTGCCGTTCGATGACGCGCTCGACAATGCGCTCCACCACGGTTTCAACGCGGGTCGTCATGGGCTTGGCGGCGAGTGCTTCGCCGACATCTTCCAGGTCTTCCTCATCGGCGATGAGCTGCGAGGACAGGGGCTGCGAAAGCTTGGAACCATCACGGTACAGCGCGTTGGCCTTGATGCCGAGTTTCCACGACAGCATGTAGGCAGCCGCACAATCCTCAACCGAGGAGTCATTCGGCATGTTGATGGTCTTGGAGATGGCACCCGAGATGAAGGGTTGCGAGGCCGCCATCATGCGGATGTGGCTGTCGACCGACAGATAGCGCTTGCCGATGCGGCCGCAAGGATTGGCGCAATCGAATACCGGGAGATGCTCGTCCTTGAGGCCGGGTGCGCCTTCGAGCGTCATGGCACCGCAGACATGGAGGTTCGCCTTGTCGATGTCGGCCCGCGAGAAGCCGACATGGGCGAGCAGATCGAAGGAGAAGTCGTTCAACTGCTCTTCGGTGATT
>JANNFZ010000219.1:0-8050 GCA_031380375.1 Hyphomicrobiales bacterium | reverse complement strand
CCGCCAGCTCCTCGCCGACAATTGCGGCGAGCTTGCCGCGCCCCGGTCCTTCCAGCAATTTGATCTCATCACGGTTCAACACTTGCAGGAATTTGCGGTGATCGACGACACCCACATCGCCAAAGCCTGCTGCATGCAGGGCCGCCTTGGATTCCGGCAATGTGGTAAAGACGAATCCCAGGGGATTGTCGTCGAGCCACGCCTTGATATGAGGACTTGTCGCCGCACCTGCCGCAAAGAGCCAATCAGAGGCGATAAAAAGGCCACCCGGTTTCAGTACCCGCAGCACTTCGGCATAATGCGACCGCTTGTCGGGAATGTGGATCATCGCGTCTTTTGAAAAGACCGTATCGAAACTGGCGTCTGGGAATGGCAACGGACCGGGCTCTACGCAGCGAAACGCGATCCGCCCCGAAAGACCTTTGCCATTTGCCAGCACCCGAGCCTGGTCCACCAGCCATTGATCCACATCAATGCCGGTCACGTGGCCCGCTCCGTGTTCGCCAACCAGCAGAACATCGACGCCGCCGAGGCCCGATCCGATATCGAGGACCTTGTTTCCCCGGATGTTGTGGCCAGTCAGCAATGCCCTCACTTCGGCAGGTCCACCCGGCGACAGGAAACCTTCGCCCCAGGCAAACTGCAACGCATCAGTAAATGCCTTGTCATAGGACATCGCGTGACTTCCCTTTTGTTGCAAACTGACATTTGCAGGAGTAGGCATTGTTGGCAAGACTGGTCAAATCGTCGATGACGGTTGCGCCCGAAAGGCTCAAGGAAATGCATTCGTACCGCATGATCGCTTTGATAGTGGTACTGGGCGCCGCATGACATGCCAATCCGCCGCCGCACGTCTGATCACCGATTACCTTGACGACATTGTTCAAAAAAATATTGAACTCCTACACGAGCCTTTCATTTGACAAGAATTGCCGGGGTGCCTGCGAACACCGCAAAGAGGCCCGCGCGTTCGCCGCAAAGTTCGAACCTTTGACCAACACGGTCAACCTATTGAGAGGCCACATCTGGAGCATCGGAAGATCAATTGAATCCAAATATCCTCCATGGGCGGGTTTAACCCGCCCACCCAGAGCCTCAGAAAGAATGATTCGGCGGGTCAAGCCCGCCGATGGAGGATGAAGTGAATTTGACTCCGAATGACCGTCTTTTGCCTTAATCAAACAGGAACTCGCGCCCGACCTTCACGCGCCTTGCCGCACCATAGGCAATGATGTCGGCTGTTGCATAGGTTTCAGTCAGGGTTGCGGGAAGAAAACTGCCTGAGCCGACAAGATTGAGCGGCACAAGTGCCGCCCCCATGATCTGGCATTTCTGTGGATCAAAACCCGATGATCCGACGATCTGCGAATCCCTGTATCCTGCCTTGTCGAGAGATTGCCGCATGTGAATGGCCGACGCCGCAGAAACACCCTTGCCGAACAGAATGCGCCGCACTTTGTCGATCAGGATGTTGTTGGGATCAAGCTGGAAGGCCCTGCCCCCCAGCACGGTTTCAACGATGGTGTATTCGCCGGAAACCTTGAGCCACTGGCCCACCACGTTGACTGATTCCTCATAGTCGAGTCCCTCGGCAAAGCGTCCGCCATGGGTATCAAGCCTGACGCCGAAGGTCTTTCCCTGTTTGTCGAGTTTCGCGACATTGTAAAACCAGTCGGCACAGCGCAGCGTGTCGCTCACTTCATGGCCGGTGTAATCGACGAGCGCTACCAGTGATTTTGCTTCGGGGATCGTCTTGGCGAAAAGCTTCAGTGCCTCCAGCACGTCGCCGCCTGCATACCCCACCAGCGCATGGGGCATGGTGCCCATGCCGCCGCCGGATCCAAAAAATGGCGCTGTCAAATCCTGCGATGAGCCAACAAAACCTTTTGCCGCGGGATTGGTGCGCTTGGCCGCCGTGCTGCCAACCATGGCACCATAGGCCGCCAGAATATTCATCTCGGCACCGCTGGCATGGCGGGCATGCATGTCCATGAAGGCCGACCCCGGCATGGCGAGGCACATTTCATAGGCGTTGTTGGCGCACACGCAAGGGAAGCCGACTTTCTGCAAAAGTACCGTCTCCACTTCCGAAAGCTTCTGCATGGAGCCGGTGATCTCCATGAGCTTGCGCTCTGAGGGCACCACTTCGCCTTCCGCCACAAGACGTTTGATCTTCACATCGGGCACCAATGCCCGCGCTAGCCTGATCGCTGGCTCAAGGGCTGCAACAACACGCCTGCGCATGAACACGGCGAAGGTGACTTCGGTGTCGCCATTGGCCGCGACGATGCGGCTCGTGTTGGTGAAATACTTGTCGGTCTGCGCCGACAACGGCCCCGCCGCGTGGACAAGGTCCAGCAGCTTGTCGAGAATTGCGGCGTGGGCTGGATCGATTGTCCGGTCATGCTTGTCCATCAGTGGTTTTCAGCCGAAATTGCGGGGGAGGTCAATTGGATTGGGCAGGATGGAATTTCCGATGCAGCCATGATATGAATAGGCCATGAATTCGCTTCTCCGCCCCGCCGAAGTCTCCCGCACCACGCAAGCCGCCGAAGGTCTGGCACGGCGCTGCTGGTCGCTCGCCGAGATCGAGGCAATGGTGGCGGCAGGCATCATTGACGAGGACGACAGGTTCGAACTGATCGGCGGGGAAGTTGTTCCGATGTCACCAAAAGGCAGCGGGCACGAAAGCTACAAGGCGTCACTTCTCGATTTCTGGATTTCCCGCCGAACGTCTGGCTACCGGATCATTCAGGAAACCACGTTCCGCCTCGATGCTTTCACGTTCCTGGAACCCGACTTTGTGTTCTACGACTCAAAGGTCAAAGTGCCGCAACTGGCAACATCGAACACTTTGCTGGCGGTTGAAGTGGCGGATTCGTCGCTCAGCTACGACAAGGGCCGCAAGGCCCGGATCTACGCCAACTTCGGCGTCAAAACCCTGTGGGTCATTGATGTCGAAACCCTCGACACCCATGTCTTTGCCGCACCCGGCATGAACGGCTACCAGTCCACAAGCGTGATCGGCGCGAACGAAATTCTCGCACCCGATTTTGCCCCCGAATTGGCAATCAAACTGGCCGAACTGCCGCTGATTTGACTGGCTGCAATGGCCCAGATCCGTCTGATCGCAACTGCATTTGAGTTCTCGGCCCCGGCACTCGCCCAGCAAAAAGCTGACTTCATTGATGGCACTTATGTGTTTGCAACCGGCGCCTGCGACAAGCTGAAGGTGCTGGCCGCTGGCGGCACCCAAGCCGTCACCACCGTGCCTTGGTACGTCACCGCCGATGGCATCAGTTTCTGGGAAGGCGGCTGCGGCTTTTCCAGCATCAGGGAAAACAAGAAAAAGAACGAGTGGCATGTGACAGCGACTTGCGAAGAAAACGGCAATGAATACACCGAGACCTGTTCTTATCGTCGCACGTCGCCCGACAGCTTCTTGGTCACTCTGACGACCCCCGGTGCCGCAGCCGAACTGGCAAAGCCGCTCGCCTATGCCCGATGCGATGTCAGCCCGATCCCCACCCCGCAGTGAAGGCCGTTACCCCCGCCCCACATCCTTCAAAAACGCCGCCGCACCCATGCGCGACAGTTCGGTGTCGGTGGGGCCGGCCAAGAAACGGAAACCAAGTTCGATATATTTCTGCACACCATCGACCGTGCCGGCAAACGCGCCGGGAACAAGGTTGTTGGCTTTGCAAGCCGCGACGACCTTGGCCATGGCGGCCAACGTGGCGTCGCCCAACCGGTCGATCTTCGCACCCTTCGACAGCGCAATTGATAAATCCGAAGGCCCGACGAACAACCCGTCAAGCCCCTTCACCGCCGCAATGTCATCAACCAGATCAAGCGCCTCCTGCGTCTCGATCATGGCGAAGATCAGCGTGTTGCTGTTTGCCTCTTTCAGGTATTCACCGGCCGAGACACCGGCCGCCTGCAACATGGTATAGCCACCCCACGAGCGCTGGCCGAGTGGCGGATATTTCGCGGCCTTCACCAGTGCTTCCACTTGCGCCACAGAATTGGTCATGGGGGCAATGACCGCCGCCGCCCCCATGTCCAAGGCAAAGCCCACCATGCCGGGATCGTTCCACAGGATGCGCAGCACTGCCGGTACGCCCAGCGCGTTGACCGCCGCCACCATCTTGGCGGCCTCGCCCATGTCGATGGTTGAATGTTGCAGGTCGAGGGCCACGGCATCAAAACCCATGCGGGCGATCTGGGCTGCTTGGGCCACACCCGGCATGCCAACCCATGGAAAAATCACAGGCTTGCCGGTTGCCAGTTGCTTGCGAATGGAAAAGGACGCGCCCGCCAAGATGCTCAGCCCGCCTTGATCTGGTCAATGGCCGTGGCCATCAGTTCATCCATGGTCCGGCGCACCTGATGCTCGGACTGGTCGACGTTCTTGGCCTTGAAGTCACCGAGAACTTTGCGCACCACGTCATCGTCGCCCGCCTCTTCGAAGTCCGCGGCAACGACATCCTTGGCATATGATTCGACTGCATCGCCCGAAAGGCCCATCTTTTCTGCCGCCCAGCGGCCCAAAAGCTTGTTGCGCCGGGCCGTGGCCTTGAAGCGCATCTCCTCGTCAAAGGCGAACTTGCTTTCCTGGCCCTTTTTGCGGTCTTCAAAGGTGTTCATCGGATTCTCCTGAATTCTCCTGCCCAGATAGCCACGGGCACCACGCAAATCAATGGAATCAAGCACATTGTGCATCGCAATATATTGCCCTATATGCTGGCCCAGAACTTATCCCCAGCAAAACATGTGTGATAGAGCGCTGCCCCTGTGTTAATTGTGGCAGCCAAGGTAGGCGTCGATTGAGGATTTACAGAATGAACAACAAGCGGACGCGCATTTACGAGGGCAAGGCCAAGATCCTCTATGAAGGCCCGGAGCCGAACACCGTCGTCGTCCATTTCAAGGACGATGCCACCGCCTTCAACGCCGAGAAGAAAGCCGTGATCGACGGCAAAGGCGTATTGAACCAGCGCATCTCGGAATTCCTTTTCACCAAAATCAATGAGCTTGGCCTGCCCACGCATTTCCTGCGCTCTCTTAACATGCGCGAGCAGCTGGTGCGCGAGGTCGAAATCATTCCGCTGGAAGTCGTGGTCCGCAATGTGGCGGCGGGCTCGCTCTCGAAGCGCCTCGGCATCGAGGAAGGAAAGCCCCTGCCCCGTTCGATCATCGAACTTTACTACAAGAACGACGCGCTGGGTGACCCGATGGTCACCGAAGAACATGTCACGGCCTTTGGCTGGGCCACGCCGCAGGAAATGGACGACATTGTCCACATGTCGATCCGCATCAATGATTTCCTCACCGGGTTGTTCCTCGGCATCGGCATCAAGCTTGTCGATTTCAAGCTGGAATATGGCCGATTCTATGAGAACGACATGATGCGTATTGTGCTCGCCGACGAGATCAGCCCGGATAATTGCCGCCTTTGGGACATCAAGACCAACGACAAAATGGACAAGGACCGCTTCCGCCGCGACATGGGCGGCCTCGTTGAGGCTTACCACGAAGTGGCCCGCCGCCTCGGCATCATCCAGTCCAACGAACAGCCGGAACGCTCCAAACCCAAGCTGGTGAAATCGGACTGAACGACAATGAAAGCCAAAGTCAAAGTCACGCTGAAAAACGGCGTTCTCGATCCGCAAGGGAAAGCGATTGAGGGCGCACTTGGCTCCATGGGTTTTTCGGGCGTCAACGGCGTGCGCCAGGGCAAGTATTTCGAAATCGATCTGGCGGAAAGTGACCGCGGCAAGGCCGAAGCCACGGTCAAGGCCATGTGCGAAAAACTCATCGCCAACACCGTGATCGAGAACTATGTTATAGACATCGCCTGACGGAGAATTGCCCATGGCCGAAGTCACCAACGAGTTGATCTTCGAAGTTCTGAAGCAGATGCAGGGCGACTTTGCACAAGTGAAGTTTGACATGCGCGAAGTGAAGCACCGCATGACGGGTGTCGAAGAAGGACTGGCCGGCATCAACCGGCGCATGGACCGTTTGGAGGACCGCCTGGAGCGCCTCGAAACGCGTGTCGGGCTCGTGGACGCGCCCCACGCATGAAATCCGCCGTCATCGTATTCCCCGGCATCAACCGCGAGCGCGACATGATGCTGGCGCTTGAAGCCACCACGGGCGTGAAACCCGTCGCCGTTTGGCACACTGAGACGACGCTTCCAGCAGTTGACCTGGTGGTCGTGCCCGGTGGTTTCTCTTATGGTGACTATCTCCGTTGTGGGGCCATCGCCGCCCGTTCACCCATCATGACAGATATTCATGCCAAATCGCTGAAAGGGCTGAAAGTTCTGGGTGTCTGCAACGGCTTCCAGATCATCACCGAAGCGGGCCTTTTGCCGGGCGCATTGGTGCGCAATGCCCAGCTTCGTTTTGTTTGCCGCGAGGTCCGCTTGCGCGTTGAAAACAACCAGACCTGGTTCACCAGTAAACTTGCCAAGGGCACGATCGTCACATGCCCGGTGGCCCATGGCGAAGGCAACTACATCTGCGATACCGAAACCCTGAAACGCCTCGAAGGCGAAGGTCGCGTGGTCTTCCGCTACGTCGAAGGCTCAAACCCCAATGGTGCCACCAACGACATCGCCGGCATCATAAACGCACGCGGCAACGTCATCGGCATGATGCCGCATCCTGAAAACATGATCGAACCGATCCACGGCCGCACCGACTGCCGTCCCCTGTTTGAAAGCCTGCTGGCAGCGTGACGCTGTCGACGCCAGTCCTGTTTGGCGCGGCGTACAGTGTCTACGTCCGCATCGTGATGATGGCGCTGCAAACCAAGGGTGTCGCCTATCACCATGTGCCCGTCGATGTCTTCGCCGCATCGGGCCTGCCTGACTGGTACGAAGCCATTCATCCCTTCCGCAAAATCCCCGCCTTCCGCCATGAAGACGTGACGCTTTACGAGGCGACGGTTATTTCCCGCTATGTCGATGAGGCCTTTCCCGGGCCACCGCTGCAACCCGAAACGCCATCAGAACGCGCCATCATGGCGCAAATCATCGCCATCACCGATGCCTATGGCTACCGCCCGCTGGTCTGGGACATCTATGTCGAGAAAATCTCGAAGCCCCGCAATGGCGAGGCCACCAATGCCAAGCGTGTTGCTGCGGCTTTCCCCAAGGCGCGCACCTATCTCGGTGCCGTTTCGTCGCTGATCAATCCGCAACCATATCTGCTCGGCAAAGTACCAACCCTCGCGGATTTTCACTTGGCCCCGGTCATTGGTTATTTTGCGCTGGTGCAGGAAGGTGAAGTGATGCTGGCGCAATATCCCACAATCCTGACGTGGTGGGAGTTCTTCTCGGCCAGTCCCTATTGGAAAGCCCTGCCGCCACTGAAATAGCCTGCGGCATCAATTTGTCGAAGATCGGCCAATCTCAACCCAGTGCGGCAACGAAGGTTCGGGAATCCGAAATCCAGCCAAACAGCAGTTCGATGGTCAGCAGTGACGCATCGTGATTGCTGCGCGAATTTGAGAATCCAATGGGTTCACCTGTGCAATCTTCGAGGAGGCAGCATTGATAATCCCGGAACATGGCATCACGGATGGTCGATTCAACGCATACACTTGTCGTGCAGCCCGTCACGATCAATTGGCTGACGCCGAGGCCCTGCAAAATGCCATGCAACGGCGTTTCAAAGAACCCGCTGTAGCGGTGTTTGGCCACCACCAGGTCGCCGGGCTCTGGCGCAAGTTCCGGAATGATTTCGGTGCCCCAAAAACCTGAAACGAGAATGCGGTTGTCTCTGCCATCCGGTGCCCTCACTGTTTGCCCCACGGACAGTCGGCTGTGCTTGATGAAATGAGGTGATTGCACATTTCCCAAATCAGCAAGATCCGGGCGGTGCTGCATTGCGAGATAGATCACGGGTACTTTGTTGCGCCGGGCGGCGGCGAGCACGGCGGCAGTGGGTGCCACCGCGTTGCGGATCGGCGCAATGTCTATGCCTGCGCGTTCGAACATGCCGCCCACGGCGCCGAATTCATTTTGCATGTCAATGACGA
>JANNFZ010000214.1:0-4034 GCA_031380375.1 Hyphomicrobiales bacterium | reverse complement strand
GTTTGCAAGTCGTCCAGCTCGTCCATCTGGTGCTGGGCGAAATAACCAATGCTCATGCGCGGGGCTGCGGTGAAACTGCCGCCTTGGGCTTTCAGTTTTCCGGTGAGCAATTTGGCAAAAGTGGACTTGCCGTTGCCGTTGGTACCGAGAAGTGCAATGCGGTCATCAGGGTCAATGCGCAGTGTGAGATTGCGCAACACGTTGCGGCCCGGCTCGTAACCCACCGCCACTTTATCCATTGACACAAGAGGTGGCGCCAAAGCCCTCTCGGGATTAGGAAAATGGAATTCTGCCACGCGGTTGTCGATGATCTCTGTGATGGGTTCCATCTTGGCCAAAGCCTTGAGGCGGCTCTGCGCCTGGCGGGCTTTTGAGGCCTTGTAGCGGAAGCGGTCGACATAGGCCTGCATGTGGGCGCGCTGGGCTTCCTGTTTCTTGCGGTGCTTCTGGTTCAGCGCCTGTTTCTCGCGGCGTTGGCGGTCGAAGCTGTCGTAGCTGCCCTGGTAGAACGTCAGCTTGCCTTCATCGAGATGCACAATGGCTTCGACAACCTGGTTCAGCACGTCGCGGTCATGGCTGATCAGCAGCACGGTTCCGGGATAGGTCTTGAGAAATGTAGTGAGCCAGATGGTGCCCTCAAGATCGAGATAGTTGGTGGGCTCGTCAAGCAGCAGCACATCGGGCTGGCCGAACAGTGCCGCGGCCAGTGCCACGCGCATGCGCCAGCCGCCGGAGAGGGCCGAGCATGGCCCGGCCATGGCTTCGTCAGAAAAGCCAAGACCCGACAGGATGGCAGCGGCCCGGGCGGGTGCGGCATGGGCGGCGATGTCTTGCAGCCTTGTCTGGATTTCGGCGATGGCGTGGGGATCGGTTTCGACATGGGCGCGGGCCAGCAAATCAGCGCGCTCAAGGTCTCCGGCCAGCACCGTGTCGATCAGGCTTTCCTCGCCGCCCGGCGCTTCCTGGGCAACGGTGCCGATGCGCGCCTGGCGGGCCGTTGAGACATTGCCCGCTTCCGCCGTCAGGTCGCCGAGTATGATGCGGAACAGGGTGGATTTGCCGGTGCCGTTGCGTCCGACAAGTCCGGCGCGATGGCCCGTCGGTATGGCTACGGAAGCGTTCTCCAGCAGCAGGCGGCCGCCGATTCGATAGGTGATGCCTTGGATATTCAACATGGGCAGGCTTTAGTTCAGCTATTGCCGCACTGCAATTCCATTGACAGCGTTAATGTTGCAATGCACAACTCCTGAGTTACGTACCTCAAGCAGGGCCCGTTCGTGAACAGCACCGTCCCGCATCCCTCTGAAGATGCAACCTACATCACTGAAATCACCGAGACCCTGCGGGGCCTGCTCCGTCAGGTCATAAAGGCGCGCGAACCTGCCGTCCTGCCGATCCTCGACAACCCGGAAGCCGCTGCCGCCATTCCCGATCACCTCGTGGAACACGCGCTCCAGGCCATCGGCATCTGGTTGCAGCTCATGAACATTGCCGAGGAAAATGCCTCGATCCGCAACCGTCGCGACCTCGAAAAACAGGCAGGCCCCGATCAGGTGATCGGTTCCTTCTCGCACGCGCTGGCGCAAGTGGCGGCGGCTGACGTGCCGCCCGAGACGGTGGCCCGCGTGCTGCAAACACTCGATGTCGGTCCCACAATCACTGCCCACCCGACAGAGGCCAAGCGCGTGACGGTGCTCGAAATCCACCGCCGCATCTACCTGAAGCTCTATGAGCTTGAGAACCCGCGCTGGACGCCGCGCGAGCGTGACTCACTGGTGACTGCCCTCAAGAACGAGATCGACCTTCTCTGGCTCACCGGTGAAATCCGCATTGAAAAGCCGACCGTTGACAGTGAAGTGGCCTGGGGCCTGCATTTTTTCCGCGAGGCCCTGTTTGAGCGCACCTCGGTGCTTTGTGAACTTTTGCAGTCGGCGATCAGCCGCCATTACCCGGAATTGCCGCAAGCCGTGCATCCGCCGCTGCATTTTTCGTCGTGGATCGGCGGTGACCGCGACGGCAATCCCTTTGTCACGGTGGAAACAACGCGGCGCGCCATTGCCGCAAGCCGAGAGGCAGCTGTGGAAAGGCTCGATCTCAAGCTTGCGGAACTTGCCCAATATGTCTCAGTGAGTTCCACTGAAATCGCCATCCCCGGAACCTTCAACATTGCACTGACGCGTGAGCTGCATGCCAGCGGCGAGGCCGATGCCATTCTCGTGCGCAATCCCAATGAGCCGTTCCGGCAATATGTCAGTGCGCTGCGCCTGCGCCTTGCGGCCACCATTGACGCCCGCGCAACGGCCAGGCCATTTGCCGATGTCGATGAATTCATCGCCGAACTCAAAGGCCTAGAAGCAACACTCGGCGACATGAACTCGTCGAACCTCGCCCGCGGGCTGGTGCGTCCGGTGCGCTGGGAAGCCGAGATTTTCGGTTTCCGCACCGCAAGCCTCGACATCCGCCAGAACACCACGGTCATCAACCTGGTGCTTGGCGAAATCTGGCACAAGATGAATCCGGTGGCGACTGCGCCGGCACCGGAACCCGGCAGCGAGGCTTGGCACCAGTGGATTGCCGATGAACTGGAAAAGCCCCTGGGCTTTCTGCCGCAATTCCGCAATGTTTCGGGGGAGGCACGGGAACTGCTCGATCTCCTGATCCTCATCCGCGAAACCCTTGACGGACCCGATCCAAAATCCATCGGCTCGTTCATTCTGTCGATGACGCAAAGTGCCGATGATGTTCTGGGCCTCTATCTCCTTGCCAAATACTGCGGGCTGTTTGCCGATGCCAATGCCCGCGAAACCGCCCGCATCCGCGTGGTGCCGCTGTTTGAAACCATCGAGGATTTGCGCGCCGCACCCGCCATCATGACGACATTGCTGTCGAGGCCTTTGGTGCGCCAATCCGTCATGGCCAATGGCGGGGCCCAGGAAATCATGCTCGGCTATTCTGACTCGAACAAGGACGGTGGTTTCTTTGCCGCAAGTTTTGAATTGTTTGAGGCGCAACGCAGCCTGATGAAAGTCAGCCGCGAGCAGGGTGTGGGGATTTCGTTTTTCCACGGCCGCGGCGGTTCCGTGTCACGCGGTGGCGCACCCACCGGCCGGGCCATCGCGGCGCAGCCGGCGGGCAGTATCGGCGGGCGCATGCGCGTCACCGAGCAGGGCGAGGTCGTGTCGCTCAAATTTGCCAACCGGGGTACGGCGCTGAACAATCTCGAAGTCCTGACTTCAAGTGTCTTGCTGCACACGCTGAAATCCGCCGATGCGCCGGAGCTTCGCGTCATTCCCGAGCAACAAAAGGCTGTCGAGGACATCGCGCGTCTCTCCTACAAGGCTTATCGCAAACTGGCGGAAGACCCGGGTCTCTTGAATTATTTCCAGTCCTCAAGCCCGGTTGAGGAACTGGCACTGTTGAAAATCGGCTCGCGTCCGTCACGGCGTTTTGGCGCAACCGGCATTTCCGATCTCCGCGCCATTCCCTGGGTTTTTGCCTGGAGCCAGAACCGCCACTTGCTGACGGGCTGGTATGGCTTGGGCTTTGCGCTTGATGATTTTCTGTCGGCGCGGGGAGGTGAGGGCCTGAAACTGCTGCGCCAGATGTTTGTCAAATCACCGGGCTTTCGCCTCGCCGTCGATGAGGTCGAGAAATCGCTGTTCCTTGCCGACATGGGCGTTGCCGAGCTCTATGCGGAACTGGTGCCCAATCGCACTGATGCCGAGCGCCTGTTCGCACTCATCGCCCACGAACACCGGCGCACCGCGAAAGTGGTCCTCGAACTCACCGGCGGCAAGGTCCTGTGCGAACGCTTTCTCGGTTTCCGCCGCCGCTTTGACCGGGTCCGTCCCATGGTGGACCAGGCCAACCGCTGGCAGGTCGACCTGCTGAAACAGACCCGCAATGACAAGGCCAAGGATGCGCTTAACATGCCGCTGCTGATGACCATGAATTGCGTGGCCGCCGGGCTTGGCTGGACGGGGTGAGGTGCCTCGAAGGGCTCCTTGTGGGATTGCGCCTAATCTGATTTGCTC
>JANNFZ010000252.1:0-2265 GCA_031380375.1 Hyphomicrobiales bacterium | reverse complement strand
GCGCCGCGCTGACCAGCGAGAGCAGGGCGGCCGGTTCAAACAGTCCATAGCCAGGCCGCAAAATCACAAACACGCCCACCAGTCCCAAAACCACAGCACCCCAAGCCGCGAGGGAAACCTTTTCGCCGAGCAGCGGTCCTGAAAGCACGGTGATGATCAGCGGCACCATGAAATAGAGGGCAATGGCCTCGGCCAGCGGCAGGGCGGGAAAGGCCATGAAATAGCTGGTGTAGGCGCAGAGCAGCACAACCCCCCGGAAAACCAGGATGCGCCAATGCGGCGTGTCGAGTTGGGCAAGCCCGCCGCCGAACGCCACCATGGCCACAAGGATAGGGAACGACACGATGGCCCGCAGGAAAATCGCCAGCGTCACGGCATGGTCGCCGCTGATCGACTTGATGGCCGAGTCCTGCATGGAAAACACCAGTGCCCCGAGGCAGAGTGCCGCGATGCCGATCAGGTTGTTGCGCGACGTGGATGCGGACATGGGCCTTGCGATAGCAGGAGGCATTGATTCCACCCGTGCCGCAAATGCTCACCAGCAATGCGGCAAACCCGCCTCGACAAAGGCGGCGTCCCCTCACTAGATTGCGGCACACAACAGGAAACCGCATGCCGCCTCTCACCCCCCTCCACGATGTCCTGGCCCGCACCGGGCTTGATGCCCTGGCCCTGGTTCCGGGGGCCAATTTTCTCCGGGTGTTCGGCAAGGACTTCCACCAGATGGAACGGCCCTTGGTGATCGTCGTTCCGAAAGTTGGAACTCCGGTTGCCATTGTGCCCAAGCTCGAAATGGAATCTTTTGCACCGCTCGGCTTTCCCGGTGAGGTTTTTCCCTGGGCTGATGAAGTTGGCTATGGCGCAGCCTTCATGGCGGCAGGTGCTGCCTTGCCGCAATTGGGCAAGGGGGCGCGCATTGGTGTCGAAGGCCAGCGCATGCGGGTGTTTGATTTCCAGGCGCTGCAAAAGTCCCTGCCGCTGGCAACACTCGTTGATGCCCATTCCGAAATTTCGACAATAAGGCTGCACAAGACGGCGGCCGAAATTGCCGCCCTTCGCGAGGCGATTGTGCGGTCCGAGGCAGCCCTCGAGGCGACCGTGCAGGAGGTGCGCGTCGGCATGACCGAAAAACAGGTGGAAGCGATTTTGCTGCGCGAGCTTTTTGCGGCGGGTTGCGATGGCCTGTCGTTTGATCCAATCGTCGCGGCGGGCGACAATGCAGCAAAACCCCATGCCCATGCCCGCGCCGACTACCAGATCAAACGCGGTGATGCGCTGCTCCTCGATTTTGGCGGCCGCTACAATCATTTCAGCGCCGACATCACGCGCACGTTTTTTGTGGGCGAAGTAAGCGAGCATGACCGCGCCTTCTATGACACGGTGCTGGCCGCCAACCAGAAGGGCCATGCGGTCTCGAAGCCGGGCATTCCTGCATCCGATGTCGATGACGCGGTGTGCAGGGTTTTGGAGCAATCACAGTTTGCCCAATTCAAGCGCCACAAGACCGGACATGGCCTCGGCCTTGACGTTCACGAAGCACCGCAAATCATGCGCGGCAACATGCAGAAGCTCGAACCCGGCATGGTCTTTACGATCGAGCCCGGGCTTTACCGCGACGGCGAATGCGGTGTCAGGATCGAAGACGATGTCGTGGTGACGGAGAAGGGCATCGAAAGCCTGACCAGCTATCCGCGCGAATTGCGGGTGATTGGGCAGGAATAGTTTGCCCTTCGAAGCCCGTGTACCACGGGCGCCTCAGGGTGAGGAGGCCCCTCATGCTGAGGTGCTCGCGGCGAAGCCGTGAGCCTCGAAGCACGCGACCAGATGCAACTGAACGCACGGAGCCACGCATGGCCAGTTCTCATCTTCCGAAGCCCGATTACGCGAAAAACATGACCCTCATCGGCCACAGTGATCAGGGCGGCAGGCCGGATGGCGTGCAACTGATGGTCAATAAGGGCTTTGCCTATGTCGGCCACATGTTCTCCAAGGGCTTCAGCGTGATCGACGTGCGCGATCCCCGCAATCCCACGGCCACGGACTATATCGAGGCGCCGCACAACACCTGGAACATCCACTTGCAGACCCATGGCGACCTCTTGCTGGTGATCAACGCCAAGGACATGTTCGCGGCCAAGGAATTCCAGGACGAACGGGCGTACTACATCGGTTCGCACAGCGAGCAGGCCGGGCACGCCTACGCGGCGGAGCCGCCCCGGCGCGACTGGACCGCCGGGTTGGCCGTCTATGACATTGCCAACCCGG
>JANNFZ010000170.1:0-1891 GCA_031380375.1 Hyphomicrobiales bacterium | reverse complement strand
TTCGAGGCGGAAGCCGATGATGATGAACTCGAAGGTGTCCTGGTTTCGGCACCCAAACGCAAGTTTGAACGGCGTGTGACCGTCGAGGAAATTGCCGAGGATGAAGTCTTGCGTGACTCCATGCCGCGCATCGATATCGACACCATCCGCTTCGGCTTCAACGAGGCATTCGTGCGCGAGGAGGAGATCGACAACCTTGATCGTGTTGCTAGCATCATTGAACGCGTGTTGCGCCGCAACCCGCGCGAGGTATTCCTGATCGAGGGCCACACCGACGCAGTTGGTTCGAACACCTATAACTACGGGCTTTCGAAGGCGCGTGCCGAGGCTGTGAAGAAGGCGTTGACCGCCTATTTTGTCATCCCGGCGCGAAACCTGAAAACCGTCGGCTTGGGCGAGCGCTATCTGCGTATTCCAACCTCGGAAGCCGAGGCTGAGAACCGCCGCGTTTCCGTGAGCCGCGCCACACCATTGATTGGCGAAGCAGCCGCGCAATAAGTCCAAGACCCTTGTAAGGATGGCGGGGCGCTGTTAAACGGCGCCCTGCTTTTCATTCTTACGAGGACACTATGGCCACCGAACGCACCTTCTCCATCATCAAGCCCGATGCCACCCGCCGCAACTTGACGGGTGCCATCAATGCCACCATCGAGAAGGCGGGCTTGCGCATCGTCGCCCAAAAGCGCGTGAAGTGGAAGAAGGCCGATGCACAGAAGTTCTATGCCGTCCATGCCAAGCGCCCATTCTACAAAGACCTCGTGAAGTTCATGACCTCCGGGCCTGTGGTGCTGCAAGTGCTTGAAGGCAACAATGCTGTTGCAAAGTACCGTGAGGTCATGGGGGCCACGAACCCCGCCAATGCCGAAGCCGGCACCATCCGCAAGGAGTTTGCGGAATCGATCGAGGCCAATTCCGTGCATGGCTCGGACAGCCTTGAGAACGCCAAGAAGGAAATCAAGATGAACTTCAAGGCGGGCGAGATCGTCGGATGATGGACCGCCCGTCACGCATCGCATTGTCGGTTGGGGCCTACATTGCCTTTATCGTCCTGGTGAACTGGCTGTTCGTGCCGGAGAACCTGATTGAAGGCGTTACCCAGTGGAGCACCAACACGTGGATGGGGACGCTCTACCTGGCCAATGTGATCGTTGGTTTTGTCTTCGTGCTGCGCGACTATGCGCAGCGTGAGATTGGCCACAAGGTTCTGCTGGCCACACTGCTGGCCGGAATTCCGGTTCTGTATTTTGCAGGCCCAGGCCTTGCCATTGCAAGCCTCACGGCCTTTGCCCTCTCCGAAATGACGGATTGGGGTGTCTACAGTTTTACCAAACGCCCGTTGCAAAGCCGCATATTGGTGTCGTCGATCGTATCTGTGCCGGTGGACACCCTGGCTTTCCAGCACCTCGCCGGCTACCTCTCACCGGCCGCCTTCGTCACCGAAGTGGCGAGCAAAGCAATTGGCGTGGCCATCGTCTGGTATCTGTTGCGGATGCGGGTGGGCAGCACTGAAGTGACACAAATCACCTGATTTTGACCTCAGAGGCAAGTGCTGTTATGCTTGTTCCATGAACATCATCATTGTCAAAGCTGAATGGGATGACGAAGCCGAAGTTTGGACGGCTATCAGCCGCGATGTGCCTGGCTTGGTAGCTGAATCGCCAACGATGGAAAAGCTGCGGCCCAAAGTCCTCGCAATGATCGAAGACTTGATCGAAGAGGGCGTGGTTTCTTTTGACCTACGGGAAATTCCTGTTCATTTCATTGCAAGCGCCACGGAGAGCCTGCACAATCCTGCAGCGGCGTAAATGGCAAACTTCTACCGCGATTTGACCCGCATTTTGCGGGAAGCGGGCTTTGAATTGAAGCGCCAAGGCAAGGGCGACCATGAAAT
>JANNFZ010000152.1:0-1818 GCA_031380375.1 Hyphomicrobiales bacterium | reverse complement strand
ATCGTTCTATTCATGGCGCCTTGCCTTTATGACATTCAACGGCACACCGCGCGCCGACCACCACACCATGGAACATGTGCATGAGAGCCAAAACACCATGCTCATCCCGCTCTTTGTGCTGGCACTTGGGGCGCTGATCGTCGGCTATGTCTTTCAGGATTACTTCATCGGCCATGAGGAAAAGGAATTCTGGGGCAATTCGATTTTCCGTTCCGAGGAAAACCATATCGTGCACATCATGCATGAGGTTCCGGTTTGGGTAAAATATTCACCTTTCGTTGCCATGGCCTTGGGTTTTGGTCTCGCCTTCCTTTTCTACATCCGCAACACAGCGCTGCCTGCCCGGCTTGCCGCCATGCACCAGCCGATCTACCAGTTCCTGCTCAACAAATGGTATTTTGACGAGCTATACGATTTCCTGTTTGTGCGCCCCGCCATGCGGCTCGGCCATTTCCTGTGGAAGCGTGGCGATGGCACGGTCATAGACGGGTTTGGCCCTGATGGTGTTTCGATTGTTGTCGCGGACGTCACGGCGCAAGTGGTGCGGCTGCAATCCGGTTATGTCTATCACTATGCCTTTGCCATGCTGATCGGTGTAGCGGCACTTGTTTCATGGTTCACATTCGGGGGGGTACACTGATGAATTGGCCGCTCCTCACAGTTGTCACATTCCTGCCGCTGGTGGGGGCATTGGCCATCATCCTCGCCCGGGGGGACGATGAAGCAGCGGCACGCTATGCCCGCTACACCGCACTTTGGACAACAGTCATCACATTCCTGGTCTCGCTGCTGATCCCGCTCAATTTCACGTTGGCGGAGCCAGGCTTCCAGCTTGTCGAACTGCACAGCTGGATGGGCGGTTTTGCGTCCTACAAAATGGGCGTTGACGGCATTTCCATGCCGCTCATTCTGCTCACGACATTGCTCATGCCGATCTGCATCCTGGCATCGTGGCGCATCGACAAACGGGTCAAGGAATACATGATCGCCTTCCTCGTTCTGGAAACGCTGATGGTGGGGGTTTTCTGTGCGCTCGACTTGGTGCTGTTCTACGTTTTGTTCGAGGCGGGCCTCATTCCCATGTTCCTGATCATCGGGATCTGGGGCGGGCAGCGCCGGGTCTATGCGTCTTTCAAATTCTTCCTCTACACGCTGCTTGGTTCGGTGCTGATGCTGATCGCCATCATCGCCATGTATTGGCATGCCGGCACCACTGATATTGCCGCCCTTCTGGCACGGCCTGACGCTTTCCCGCCGGAAATGCAAACCTGGCTGTGGCTTGCCTTCTTTGCGTCCTTCGCGGTGAAAATGCCCATGTGGCCGGTCCACACGTGGCTGCCGGATGCGCATGTCGAAGCACCGACTGCCGGCTCGGTCATTTTGGCGGCGATCCTTTTGAAAATGGGCGGCTATGGGTTTTTGCGTTTCTCACTGCCGATGTTCCCGGATGCGAGCCTGTATTTCCAGAATTTTGTCTATGTGCTGTCGATTGTGGCGATCAGCTATACATCGCTCGTCGCCCTCATGCAGGAGGACATGAAGAAGCTCATTGCCTATTCATCGGTGGCGCATATGGGCTTCGTCACCATGGGCATTTTCTCCATGACCCGGCAGGGCATAGATGGTGCCATGTTCCAGATGATCAGCCATGGGCTGGTTTCGGGCGCCTTGTTCCTTTGCGTCGGCGTGATTTACGACCGCATGCACACGCGCGAGATTGCGGCCTATGGCGGTCTCGTCCACCGCATGCCGCTCTATGCGGGGGTGAAATGCAACTGCTGTACGAGCGCAATTGCAAAGCGGTGCAGGTGCCCGTTC
>JANNFZ010000092.1:0-9388 GCA_031380375.1 Hyphomicrobiales bacterium | reverse complement strand
AAAAATCGCCGCACAGGTTGCCGCGAACCAGGCGCTCGCCCAGAAACTCGCCATCAACGGCACACCGGCCTTTGTCATCGATGACCAGTTGGTGCCGGGCTACATGCAGCTTGACGGCCTTGTGGCGGCCATTGCCGAAGTGCGCGAAACCGGCGGCTGCAAACTCTGCTGAGGGTTTGCCAGGAGCTTCGGACGGGCAAATGCTGACATTTGCTAAGTGAGAGATGCTCCAAATTCAATAAGCGACAGCAACCCGTGTTCAATAGAACGCGGGTTGCTGTAGGCCTTGGTGCCGCATATAACAGCTTCAGCCGTCATACTGCCAACAAGGGTTCACCATGCCGTCCAAGAAGAAACCTGCCCCGCGCAAAACCCAAAGCCCGCCGGAACTGGCACTCATCCACAGCCTCGCTGATATTCTCAACGCCACGGGCCTGACCGACATTGAACTTGACCAGAAGGGCGTGCGTGTTCGTGTTTCGCGGCATGTCGTGGCCCATGTGCAGGCATCGGCCCCAGCACCGTTACATCAGGCAGCCGCCATTCATGCAGCGGTCGCAGCACCTGCCGCCAAGCCCGCCGATCATCCCGGCACTGTGAAGTCACCCATGGTTGGCACGGCCTATCTGTCGGCGGCACCCGGCGCTGCCGCCTTCATTTCGGTTGGCGCAATCGTCAAGGAAGGCCAAACCGTACTCATCATTGAAGCCATGAAAACCATGAACCAGATTTTGGCACCGCGCTCCGGCGAGGTGATCACCATCTTTGTCGAGAACGGCCAGCCGGTGGAGTTTGGCGAGGCCCTTCTGGTGATCGAGTAAGCGATGTTCGAAAAAATCCTCATCGCGAACCGCGGCGAGATTGCGCTGCGCGTGCTGCGCGCCTGCCGCGAACTCGGCATTCAAACGGTGGCCGTGCATTCAACAGCCGATGCCGATGCCATGCATGTGAAACTCGCCGATGAAAGCGTGTGCATTGGCCCGCCGCCTGCCAAGGACAGCTATCTGAACATTCCGTCGATTGTCGCGGCCTGCGAGATCACCGGTGCCGAAGCCGTGCATCCGGGCTATGGCTTTCTCTCGGAGAATGCCAAGTTCGCTGAAATCCTCACCGAGCATGACATCAAGTTCATCGGCCCGTCGGCCGAGAACATCCGCACCATGGGTGACAAGATTGAGGCCAAGCGCACCGCCAAGGCCCTTGGCATTCCGGTGGTACCCGGTTCCGAAGGCGGCGTCGGTTCGCTCGACGATGCCCGCAAGGTTGCAAAATCAATCGGCTATCCTGTCATCATCAAGGCGACGGCAGGTGGCGGCGGCCGCGGCATGAAAGTGGCGCGCCACGAAGCCGACCTTGAAATGGCGATTTCCACAGCCCAGACGGAAGCCAAGGCGGCATTTGGAAACGGCGAGGTCTATCTCGAAAAATACCTGGAAAAACCACGCCACATTGAAATTCAGGTGTTGGGCGATGGCAAGGGCAACGCCGTGCATTTGGGTGAACGTGACTGCTCGTTGCAGCGCCGCCACCAGAAAGTCTGGGAGGAGGCCCATTCCCCCGCCCTCAACGCCCAGCAGCGCACTGATATCGGCAACCGCGTCGCCAAGGCCATCGCTGATCTTGGCTATGAAGGGGTTGGCACAATCGAGTTCCTCTATGAAAACGGTGAATTCTATTTCATCGAAATGAACACCCGTTTGCAGGTCGAACACCCGGTCACCGAGATGATCACCGGGCTTGACCTGGTGCAGGAACAAATCCGCGTCGCATCGGGGGCACTCCTCATGCACAAGCAGGAAGACATCCAGTTTTCCGGCCATGCCATCGAGTGCCGCATCAATGCCGAGAACCCGGCAACCTTTGTGCCCTCGCCGGGCCGGGTTGACAGCGTGCATTTTCCGGGTGGGCTTGGGGTTCGCGTCGATAGTGCGCTTTATTCCGGCTATCGCATTCCGCCCTATTACGACAGTCTCATCGGCAAGCTGATTGTGTTTGGCAAAACCCGCACCGAATGCATGATGCGGCTGCGCCGTTCGCTCTCGGAGTTTGTGGTGGAAGGTGTTGAAACCACCATTCCGCTGTTCCAGCGGCTGGTTGCCGAGACCGATATCATCGATGGCAACTACGACATTCACTGGCTGGAAAAATATCTGGCCCGCACCGCGGCCCCTTGAGCACGATCACCCCGCAGGTTCTGCTCAAGGCTTATGCGGCAGGTGTTTTTCCCATGGCCGAAACGGCCGATGATCCGGCACTTTACTGGATCGAGCCCGAGGAGCGCGGCATCATTCCGCTCGATGGACTCGTGGTGTCGCGTTCACTGCGCAAGGCCGTGCGCCATCAGACCTTTGACATCCGCATTGACACGGCCTTCGACGCAGTCATGCGATCTTGCGCCGAGAAAAGCCCGACGCGCAAGGAAACCTGGATCAACGCCCGCATCCTCTCGCTCTATGGCCAGCTTAATCGCATGGGCTTTGCCCATTCGGTTGAAAGCTGGCGCGACGGCAGGCTGGCGGGCGGGCTCTATGGTGTCAAAATAGGTTCGGCGTTTTTCGGTGAAAGCATGTTCAGCCGCGAGACCGATGCCAGCAAGGTGGCACTCGTTCATCTTGTGGCGCGGCTGAATTTCGCGGGCTTCACGCTGCTCGACACGCAATTTCTCAATCCCCACCTTGAGCGCCTCGGGGCTGTCGGCATTGCCAAGGCCGATTTTCACAAGCTGCTGGAGCCAGCCCTTGCCCGCGAGGCGGATTTCATGGCGTTCACCGGCAATGGTGACGTTGAGAGGGTGCTCAGTCTTGTGCTGAAGAAACCAAGAGGCCGCTCCGCCCTTACTTGACCTTCTCCCCTTGTGGGAGAAGGTGGATTGCGACAACGTCGCGAGACGGAAGAGGGGTTGTCGCCAAGTTGTACCCCTCTCCCGCAAGGGGCGAGGGTTAAATTGCGGTGTTAGAAATTCCAGGCCATCAATCCGCCGGAACAGTTGCTTCGGTGCCGCCGGTGCCGTCTTCCTCTTCCACCACAGGTGCCTCGGGCGCTGCCGGAACCTCGACGGGTGGCGGTGGCGCGTTGGGATCAAAACAACCGGTCAGCCAGACATCATATGTGGGATCAGCAAGTGCATTGAGGCCGGGGTTTTCCGCGAACATCCAGCCCGAGAAAATCTTCTCGCGCTGTTCCGTCGCATCGATCCGCTCCACTTGCACGAAAGACGTGGTCTTCGGCTCTTCGGTCACCGGCCGCGTATAACAAACAAAGGGCGTGACGATGAGGCGCCCGAAATGAAATTCCCCGTTGATCTTCACTTCAAAGGCTGTTGCAGACCCGGTGATCTTGTCGAGGCCTGTGAATCGCGCCACGGGATTGGCAATGCGCTCGGCCTCGGCGTTTCCCGCAAACGCCGCCAAAAACAATACGCAAACCGGCAGTCCCCGCATTATTGCGGCGTCCCCGGGGCAGGTGCTGGCGGTTCCTTGTTGTCGGATTTCGAGAACATGGCCTGGCTGATCAGCGACCAGACGTCGACCGCCCCTTGCGTGTAGCTGAACTGCCCACCCTCGGCGAACATCACATCGGAACCACCGGGTTCGAGCTTGATGAATTTTCCGCCAAGCAGGCCTTCCGCCGTCACCTTTGCGGCACTGTCATCGGCAAGCTTCACCGTGGGTTCAATGGTGAGTTCAAGCCTTGCCTGAAATGATTCCGTGTTGAGCGATGACGCCGTCACCGTGCCGACCTTGATGCCGGCAAGGCGCACGTCGCTGCCGACATTGATGCCCTCGGCATTGTCGAATTCGGCAATCAGCTTGTAGCCGCCAGCGGCAGCGCCGCCGCCAATTCCGGCGGTCTTGTAGGCAAATGCAAAAAAACCGATGGCCAGCGCGACGACGGCGGCACCGACAAGGGTTTCAACAATTGTGGCGTTGGAAGACTGTGCCATGGGACGCTGCGCGCTGGCTACTCCGGCCGCCAGGCCTGATAGTCAGGAGCCTGAAGCACCGGTCTGCCGCCAACCGCAATGGAGCCGGGGGGGCGATATGCGCCACTGCTGCCCGTCAGGTTTTCCTGATGCGGCAATTGCCATTCGCGCGTGGTTTCATGGCCGGTGGGCGGCGTGTCAACACGGTGATGCATCCAGCCATGCCAGCCGGGCGGCACCTGCGAGGCTTCCGAATAACCTGCGTAAATCACCCAGCGCCGTTCAGGAATGGACTCGGGCAGCGCCGATTTGGCGCGGTAGTAGCGGTTGCCGATACCGTCGGTGCCCACGAATTCGCCCTTGCGCCAAGTGTAAAAAAGCGTGTTCCAGGTGGCGCCATTCCACCAAGTGATGAATTGTTTCAGAAATCGCATTGGTGCACGCAGAACCTCTCGCAAATCGCCCCTGAATATGAAGGATGCGCAAGGCGAAATCCAGTGCGAATTCGGCGTCAGGGCTTGGCCAGAATCACGGCTTGCGGGAAATCAGGTTTCAATTCCGTCGCCGCCACAAGATCATTGCCGGCACCGCGCAAGGCGGCGACAAGGCTGGCGGTTGTCGCCGCGGGCGACGGCACAGAACGCGGCATGGTATAGAGTTCGAAATGCGGCTGGTCTTGCTCCTGAATCAGGCTCACCAGAAACAGCGGCACAGGGCCTCCAGCCGTCTGGAGAATAATGTCCGTTTTGTAGGCGCGGAGCACCAGTCGTTCCTTGGGGTTCAGGTTCTTGGTGGCGGTGAGGCGCGCCTTCAGCCCCTCATGCAACAAAGGACGCGGCGGAACAGTGTCGAATGCCGCCTTGGGATCGAAATAGGCAATGGCGCTTTTCCATGTCCAGGTGGCCTGCGGCATGAAGCCGGTGTTGCGCGCCGCCGCCGTCAAGCCTTCGAGGGAACCGGCCCATTGCGCCACGAACACATCTTCCGGCTGGCCTGCCAGATCAATGCGCCGCCGTGGGGCTGATTGCCATAACGCATTGCCCCAAATCTCCGTCGTGAACACCCGGGCAGGATTGACCCTGGCATAATTCTGTTCGGCGCGCCCGAAATCCGCCTGGACATGCAGAAACCAGGCCGCCATCAGGACAAGCAGTGAGAATGTGAGGAAAGCGAGCGGCCGCAGGCGGCGCAGTGGATAGGCCTCAAGCACAAAGGCGATTGCCGCCACAAGAATGACCGACAGCATGACGCCACCCAACACATCACTGAGCCAATGGGAGCCCAGATAAAGCCGCGAGAAGGCGACGAGCATGATCGCCATGGCCGAGAGCGAAATCAACGAGGCGCGCGCCCAACGCCCCATGTTGTGCCCGGCGATGACGGCCAACATGCCGAAAGCCAATGTCGCAAGGGCGGCATGGGCACTCGGGAAGCTTCCCCAATGATCGAGCACTTGCCCGGCCAGATCCGGCGGCCTTTGCCGTCCCACCAGCGCCTTCATACCAAAGGTCAGTGCCGATTGCAGGGCCACCGCCACGACAAGGGCCGCAGCGGCAGGCCACGAGCGCTGGATGAGCAGCCACAGTGCCATGGCAAGGCACATCACAAGCAGC
Source organism: Hyphomicrobiales bacterium (assembly GCA_031380375.1). Taxonomy (GTDB): domain Bacteria; phylum Pseudomonadota; class Alphaproteobacteria; order Rhizobiales; family Aestuariivirgaceae; genus Aestuariivirga. Next base: position 3,853 of record JANNFZ010000092.1, on the reverse strand, counting down.
ACCCACCAGTCCCCCAGCATGGTGACGGCAATCATCAGGTCATCAGCCGGGGCATTGCGCCATTCGCCCATCAGCGAGCGCATGGAGAGATCGAGGTTGGAGGGCGCACCCCGATGCAGGATGCCATAGATAAGGTTGGCGAGAAGGCCCGCACACACACACGCCACAAGGCCAAGGCTCAACAATCGGCTGGAGCGCGGATGCTCAGGTCGCATGGTGCGGCCCAGCCGCTGGAAGGGCCGATAACCCAAACGCTTCAAACGCCGCGAGAGCGATGTCAACAATACGCGCGTGACCGGCGACAGAAGTCCCGCTGCCGTGAGCCGCGTCAGCCAGCCAAGTGCCGCGAGGGCCACAAACATAAAAAGGATCACCACGGCGAGCCTGCCGCTCAGATCTCCGGCGATGGCAACGCCCTGCCCCAGCAACACGCCGGGCAAAAGATGCGCCGCCGTCCACACGAGGCCCGAGGCCACATTGACGGCGATGAAAAACGGCTGGCTCATGCCCAACATGCCGACGATGCCCGGCACCACCGCTTTGACACCCGGCACAAAGCGCCCGATGGCGATGGACTTGCCGCCGTGGCTGCGCACAAATTCCTCGCCCTTCACCACCAGCGAAGCATAGTGGTTCAAAGGCCAGAAGCCCTTGAGACGCTCACCGTACAGCCGCCCCGCCCAATAGGAAACCTGGTCTCCGGCGATGCAGCCAAAGGCGGTGGCCCAGAAGACCGGCCAGAAGCCCAAGTGCCCGGTGCCCACGAGCATGCCCGCCCCCACCAGCACCGCCGTGGAGGGTACAAACAATCCGATGATCAGCAGCGCTTCGCCAAAGGCTATGAGGAACACAACGGCGATGGCCCATTGCGGATTGGCCGAGAAATATTCGAGATAGGGCTGGATATGTTCCATGCTGCCCGATGGTTAGCCGTCTTTGGCAACAAACAGGTAAAAATTTCTGAAGGACAGGCCGGGCAATGCACGGGCAAATGGAAGCATTTGCACGAGCCATTTTGCCTAAAACACAAATCCATTTTTGCCGGATTTCAGAGTCCGGTTTCGAAATTGCCGGATTGTGCGGTCATTACGTTCGCATGCCTTGACATAAACTAGTTTAAGTATAAAAGGTTTAAGCTTAAAAAATTTAAGTATAAAATGTTCAAGGTTCAATGGCATTAGATTTTGCCGCAATCAGGAGATAACGATGTCCAAGCTCAGCGCTCCGCCGACCTCATTGCTCGACATTTATACGGGTAGTGAAATTTTTCCCATTTATTCGACGAGTGTAACGGTGACTGGCGGTGAGGCCGGGCATGGTCGCGCGTCTGGTCGCGCACAGTCTGATGACGGTGCACTCGACCTGCAGTTTCGGCTACCTGCAGCAATGGGCGGCCCCGGCGGCGCAACCAACCCCGAACAGCTGTTTGCCGCCGGTTACGCAGCATGCTTCCACGGTGCACTGAGTTTGGTGGCAACAAAGAAGAAGATCCAGCTCACCCGCGGTTTGGCGATCAAGGTCGATGTGACCTTCGGGCGAGACCCGGCCGACGGTCTTTTCTTGTTGACTGCGGTTGTCCAAGTCAGCTTGCCGGATATAGAAGCTGCATTGGCGCGCGAGTTGGTTGAAGAAACCGAGAAAATTTGCCCGTACGCCAAGATGGTGCGACAGGGCATTCATCATTCCGTCGCCTTGGCCGACAGTGCATCCTTCGATTCAACGGATAACAATGCCCCGTTAATTGCCGGGGCTAAAAACCTAATTCAGCAGGTCATCCACGCAATTCACGCCGGCCAGCGGCGTCTGCTCATAGGGATTGGCGGCATGGCGGTTGCGGCGCTCGGCACAGCTTGGCCGCTTTTGCACAAGCGGCGGCGGCACGTTGTCGGTGAAGGCGGGCAAGGGTTCGGCCTCATGGAAGAAACCATCGTGGCCCTCCCAGTTCATTGATTGGGCAGGCAAAGCCATAATGATCATGCACAGTGACAGGCGGATCATGTTCATGGCACCATGTTAGCGCATCGCACGGGCAAATGGAATCGTTTGCACGTCCGATGCGCTGGGGACCTGGAATTTGGATCTGCAATCAATCATTCTGCTGGCCGGTGCCGGCATGCTCGGCGGGGCCATCAACGCCGTGGCTGGCGGAGCCACACTTTTCACATTTCCGGCCATGATGGCCGTGGGACTGTCACCCATTGTTGCCAATGCCTCCTCGGCCATTGCCCTGACGCCCGGACATTTGTCCGGTGTGCTCTCGGAACGGCGGCAACTGCCAAAATTTGACACGCTGCTCTGGCAGCATGTGGCCATTGCCATTGTCGGCGGGGCCGCAGGCGCTGTGCTGCTGCTGGCCACGCCTGACAAGGTGTTTACGGCCCTTGTGCCCGCCCTCATCGGTGTCGCCACCTTGATCTTTGCCTTCTCGAAAAGACTGCAAAGCCTGATTCCCACGGCCAGCGGCAGCCATGACAAGCCAGCACTCCGCCAAGCGATCCTGGTGCCCACCGCAGTCTATGGCGGCTATTTTGGAGCCGGCATGGGTGTGATGCTCATGGGTGTGTTCAGCATGACCAGCGACTGGGCCTTGCGCAGCGCCAATGCGGTCAAGAACCTCATGGGCTCGGCGGCCAATTGGGCGGCCATCGTCATTTTTGTTGTGCAGGGTGTGATCGCCTGGCCTGAAACGTTGGTCATGTTGCTCGGTGCCATCGCCGGAGGTTTTGCGGGCGGCAAGCTTTTGGCCATCATACCCGTCCTGTGGATCCGCCGCTTCGTCATCGCCATGGGGACGGTGATGACGTGCATCTATGCCTGGCGCTACTGGCTCTAAACCAGCCACAGCCTGCCATAGGGTGCCAGCGGCACTGCGTCATCCTGCAAAGCCACAACACCTTCACCCAGCACGTCGCGGAATTCCGCAACACCCAAGGCCCGCAAATCCGCCGCCGGAATGCGCGTCCACAGTTCCGTGAAATTGAACAATGCCAGCAGCGGCCCCTCATCAGCCAGCCGCGCAAAGGCAAAAACCGACGGATTGCCCAGATCGACAATGCGGGTCGGTGCTGCAGCGGAAAGCTGAGGAGTTGCCTTGCGTCTTGCGAGGATGTGTTTGACACCCGCCAGCAATTTGCCGGCATGGCCGTGGCCCGCTTCGGCGCGTCTCACCGCCGCCCAATCCATCCGGGGTCGATGCAGCCAGCGATTGTCATGGGCATGTTCGGGAACGGTGGCAAAGCCATGATCGTTCAACAACCCGATTTCATCACCCATGTAGAGAAGCGGCAAACCACCGAACGAGGCAATGAGTGCAAAGCCCATGAGCATGCGCTGAAGTGCTGTTTCGATCAGCGCCTCATCGCCTGCCGCAAGGCCAGACTCAAGTCCGGCCAAGCTTGCAAAGCTGCCACTGTTGCGGCGGTCGCCCGTCGCGGCATTTTCCTGGAAGATGGCGCCGCGCGCAAACGAGCCTGCAAACTTTCCCGCATAGAAGTCGGCCAGAAAATTCCGGTGGCCCGGCCCCGAGACTCCAGGGATTGCCGCGCCATCCTCCTCGGTGATGGCCCAGCCGATATCGTCATGGCAGCGGATATAGGTGGCCCAGGCGGCGTTGCGAAAACTCTCGGGGAAATGTGTTTGCAAAATATGCATCATCAGCACCGCCGAGCGGCTGGCCAGCGACGACCAATATTGCACCATGAGATTGTTGTGATAGGCGAAGTTGGCCTCGCGCCCGGCATGGCGTCCCTGCCCCAGATACGGAACGAGATCGCGCGGTGCCACAATTGCTTCGGCTTTGTGGATGACGGCGGGGGCTGCAATGCGCGTTGCCGCCCGCAAGGCCTGGAGAATA
>JANNFZ010000037.1:0-3010 GCA_031380375.1 Hyphomicrobiales bacterium | reverse complement strand
GATGAGGTAACGATCGTAGTTGTCGCCATTCTTGCCGATGGGGATGTCGAAGTCCATATCGGCATAGCATTCATAGGGCTGGGCCTTGCGCAAATCCCATGCGGCACCGGAGCCCCGCACCATCACGCCGGAGAATCCGAGTTGGAATGCGTCCTCAAGTTTTACAACGCCAATATCGACATTGCGTTGCTTGAAAATGCGGTTTTCAGTCAACAGCGTTTCAATGTCGTCGAGAACCTTGTTGTGGTTGTCGCAGAAGCGGCCAATGTCATCGATGAGTTTTTGTGGCAAATCCTGGTGCACGCCACCGGGGCGCACATATGCAGCGTGCATGCGGCTGCCGGAAGCGCGTTCATAAAACACCATGAGCTTTTCGCGCTCTTCAATGCCCCAGTGCGGCGGTGTCAAAGCGCCAACGTCCTTCGCTTGCGTGGTGACTTTGAGGAGATGCGACAGCAACCGGCCGATTTCGGAAAAGAGCACGCGGATCAATTGCCCGCGCTTCGGCACCGTGATGCCGATCAGCTTCTCAATGGCAAGAGCAAAGGCATGCTCCTGGTTCATCGGGGCCACATAGTCGAGCCGGTCGAAATAAGGCAATGCCTGCAAATATGTTTTCTGCTCAATCAGCTTTTCTGTGCCGCGGTGCAGCAGCCCAATGTGCGGGTCAACGCGGGTGACGACTTCACCGTCAAGCTCCAGCACCATGCGCAACACGCCGTGCGCTGCCGGATGCTGCGGGCCGAAGTTCAGGGTAAAATTGCGGACGGAGGCTTCAGGCATCACTTGGCCTTTTCATCGCCGGGAAGCACATATTTTGTGCCCTCCCACGGCGACAGGTAATCGAACTGCCTGAATTCCTGAACGAGTTTCACGGGTTCATAAACCACGCGCTTGGCCTCGTCGTCGTAACGGACTTCGACATATCCGGTTGTCGGAAAATCCTTGCGCAGCGGGTGACCCTGAAAACCATAGTCGGTCAGGATGCGGCGCAGGTCCGGGTGACCGGAGAAGATCACGCCATAAAGATCATAGACTTCGCGCTCAAACCAGTCGGCGGCCCGGAAACTGGGCAAGGCACTCGGCACATCATCATTCTCGCCCGCCTGAACCTTCACCCGCACGCGGGTGTTCTTGTAGGGACTGAGCAGGTGATAGACGACATCGAAGCGCTTCGCGCGTTCGGGATAGTCGGCACCTGCGAGATCGATAAAGCACACGAAGCGGCATTCGGGATCGTCACGCAGGAAGGTCAGCACCTCATTGATGCGCGACGTTTCGGCATGGAGCGTCAGTTCGCCAAATGTGATTGAAGTCCCGGTAACGGCACCATTCAATTTGGCGTCAACGTGGTCAGCTAGGGCCTGCAAGGTTTCACCCATGGTCAGCGCTCAATCGTGCCGGTGCGGCGGATTTTCTTTTGCAGCATCAGGATGCCGTACAGGAGCGCCTCGGCAGTCGGCGGGCAGCCTGGAATATAGATGTCGACGGGTACGATGCGGTCGCATCCCCGCACGACTGAATAGGAATAGTGATAGTAGCCCCCGCCATTGGCGCAAGACCCCATCGAAATCACATAGCGGGGTTCCGGCATCTGGTCATAGACCTTGCGCAGTGCTGGTGCCATTTTGTTGGTCAGCGTGCCCGCCACAATCATCACGTCGGACTGGCGGGGTGAGGCCCGCGGCGCAAAGCCAAAACGCTCGACATCATAACGCGGCATCGACGTGTGCATCATTTCGACGGCGCAACAGGCAAGGCCAAATGTCATCCACATCAATGAGCCGGTGCGCGCCCAGTTGATCAGGTCATCGGTTGATGTGACCAGAAAGCCCTTGTCGGCGAGTTCAGCGTTGATGTCGGTGAAATATTCGCGCTGTTCGGGTGCTGCGCGCTCGATCAATCCCATTCGAGTGCTCCCTTGCGCCATTCATAAATGAATCCGATAGTGAGAACGGCAAGGAAAATCATCATCGACCAAAAGCCAAGCAAGCCGATCTTGCCCAGGCTCACGGCCCATGGAAAGAGGAAAGCCACCTCGAGGTCGAAGATGATGAAAAGAATGGAAACGAGATAGAACCGCACGTCGAATTTCATGCGGGCATCGTCAAAGGCGTTGAAACCGCACTCATAGGCCGAGAGTTTTTCCGGGTCAGGATTCCGGTAGGCAATGAGAATGGGGGCCACCATCAGCGCCAGCGTTATTCCGGCGGCAACGCCCATGAAGATCGCAATCGGAAGATAGTCCCTGAGCAGTTCCGGCATGGCCCCTCGGCAACAGTGTTTCAGGGGCAAATCATACACCCCGGTCGCAGCGCTTGCTAGCCCAGAGGCCGTGCCCCCGCAAGCATTTAGCCGCAGTCAACCCTGAGGTTGGCATGGTCCAAGTCGTGCAGGAATCACTTGACGAGTGAAGTTTGCGAAACAGCAAAGGCCGCCCTTTTCGGGGCGGCCTTTTTGCGTTCGAACCATAAATGGCGCGAGTGACGGGGCTCGAACCCGCGACCTTCGGCGTGACAGGCCGACGCTCTAACCAACTGAGCTACACCCGCTAAGTGTTGGCGCGGTGATTAGAGAAGCCCTCCTGCCCTGTCAAGCACGGCCACGGCCGCAGGGTTGCCTGCCTTCGACAGTCTTGAAATTTCACGCGCTGCCTCGGAAACCGATTGCCGCCGCCGGTATGACGCCGGTGCTTCACCGACCATGCGCTTGAACAGCCGGCGAAATGAAACAGCGTCATCGTATCCAACATGGCTGGCAACCTGCTCGATGGTGCGTCCTTCCATTTCCAGCATTTGCTTGGCTTCTTCAATGCGAACGCGTTGCACATAATCCAGTGGTGCGTGTCCGGTCGCGATCTGGAAGCGTCGGCCAAAGGAGCTGCGCGACAGACCACTCCGGCGTACCATCTCGGCCACGGGGTCGGCATCGCTGTAGTGGTCGGCAAGCCACGCCTGGCTGTCATGGATCACCCCATCAGCCAACTGTGGCCGCGTCGTCAATCTGGAAT